>JAEYQZ010000092.1 GCA_023409695.1 Methanobacteriota archaeon
GTTAAGACTACTTAAAATATTGGAAATGCAATATGCTAATCATAGCTATACCAAAAGATAGTTAATATATATAACATATGTTCAAATAAGATCAACTCATTGCATGAGGTGTTTTTATGGACAAAAATCATGACTATGTTTTACTCACATCTATTTTTATGATAGGTTTACTTATCGGCCTTGCAATTAATGGTGGCACCTCCTATTTTACAGGAACGCTTGCAGTGAATGACAATCTTAATCAAACATATACCAATGCCATCGATGATGCCATGATTGCTGATAATAATGAAATTAGTTCCAATCTCACTCCCATTACTGAAAATAATTCCAATTTAACATGGCAAGGTAATGGTAGCGATAAAAGAGTTTTAGTTGTTTTGTGGACAACACATAAGTCCAGTTATCCTGTTGGAGGAAATGTAACTACATACTGGGGTGAAACATGGGTTACAGTTGTTCCTGAGATAAAAAACTTCTTTAAATCCCATTCAATTCCCGAGCAGTATCTCCAGTTAAGAGTTGCACAGCTTTTAGGTTTACCTCCAGATTCAAAGGATGATTACTTTGTAGAGGTTTGGGTAAATCCAAAAGACCTTTTTAGACCAACACCAGATAATGAAATCAATGATACAACTGCACAACTGGATTTGCCAAGCTCAGTAGATCCTACATATGAGAAATGGTTCGATAACAACATAATATCTTCATATTTCCCTAAAGAGTACCCTTGGACACGGTTAGGATATACATACGATTGGGGTAACCCAAATTCACATGTAGGACTAAGCGAGTTCGTGATAAAAAATAATTCTAATGTCACAGTTAAATCAGTACAGACAACAAATGAATATCTTGCTTCTTAAACCATTTCTATTTTTTATTTTTTTTATAAATAGACATTTCTATTGCTGTTATACTCATAAAGTGTTTATTACTAATTTTTTAGATTAAATATGCATATTCCGGGTTTTTAGTATTTTAAAAGTATTTTTAAGATTTAAATTTTGTCTGTATAATAAAATAATTTATTTATTACAAAAAAGACATAATTACAACTATTTATATAAAAATATGTTGGAATTAAAACATAAATGGAGTTGTAAACTTGAAATCAATAGTTATGTACTATTCAAGAACTGGAAAGACCACTGCAACTGCAAAGGCTCTTGCAGATAAACTATCTTCCGAAATAATTGAAATTAAAGACCTTAAAGGTAGAAAAGGATTCATAGGCTATATAAAAGCCGCTCTTGATGCACGAGGCATGAAAACAACGCCTATCGAACCAGATACTATAAATACCTCAGACTATGATACCATCTGTCTTGGAACCCCCGTATGGGCCGGAAAACCAGCTCCAGCAATAAATACCATTATAAAAAACGCGGACATCCGAGGAAAAGATGTTATTCTATTTGTAACTCTCGGCGGGAATAGATATGAAGATACACTTAATTTAATGAGCAAAGAAGTTGAAGAAAAAGGTGGTAACGTAGTTAAAACTATTGCAATAGTAAAAACAAACAATAAAACTGAAACAGATATTGCAAATGAAATAAATCAGATGAATATCTAATCCATTTTCAAAAATAACATCAATTTCATTCATTCTATTTTAATTAGTTTAAAAGTTGAAATTTTATAAATTTAATACTTATTTTAAAATGTTTATGAGTTTTGTCCAGTTATAAACCGTTTTTAAAAATTTAACACAATTTCGTACATTACAAACTATTTTAAATGAGTAAAAATAAGTAAAAAACATACAAAATAGTATAAACATAATTACAAACAGGTGTATTCATGGCTCCAGAGGATATTTTCGAACTCTATGAAGAAATAAAGGATGATTTAAAGTTTATAACTTCCTCTGATATTCGTGCGAAAATAATAATAAGTTTAAAAGAAGGGCCAAAGAAGCTGGGTGATCTAAAAAATGAAGTCCATATGAGATCCTCTTCTATTTTACACAGTATGAGCCAGTTAGAAACTAAAAACATTATAACTAGAGAATTTCAAAGTTATTCACTATCACAGACAGGAGAAATGGCAGCAACAGTCCTTATAGACATGGTGAATTCGTTCTCTTTAATTAAAGAAAATGAAAATTTCTGGTTGAACCATGACATAAATGAAATTCCAGAGGATTTAATGGGGAAAATCGATAATTTAAGTGATTTTAAAATCATGAATTCTTCTATTTCAGATTCTTCTGAACAATCCATATTCAGAGAACTGCTTTCAAACTGCGAAGTTATAAAAGGCATTATTTCCCCTTTAATTATTCATGATGAATTTGAAATAGTAAATAAAAAAGAAGATATGCATTTTATTTTAGCTAATAATAACTCAAATGATGTTATTGAAAAATTGAAATTTCGAGAGATATCCATAACCGAAAATATTAAATTATGGAAAATAAAGGACAATTTAAAATTAATTTTAATCGTTACAGATAACTTCATGTTGTTGAATTTACCCCCTGTCCAGGAAAATGATTCTATCAGTTATTTAATTAGTGAAACTGAAGAATCAATTGAATGGGGAAATAAATTATTTAATTACTATCTCAGC
The DNA here is from genome assembly GCA_023409695.1 of Methanobacteriota archaeon. Lineage (GTDB taxonomy): Archaea > Methanobacteriota > Methanobacteria > Methanobacteriales > Methanobacteriaceae > Methanobacterium_D. The sequence goes on from JAEYQZ010000092.1 coordinate 2,578, forward strand.
CAGGCTGAAGAATTGAATATTTAACAGGACTTATTGAACCTATAAATTTTAGATTAAAACATATAAACCACGTTTTTATAAATTAATAATCTAACATTTGGCTATCCACTATTAATCATTATCTACTTTCTAAAAGGACAACTTCAACTTCAGTCCCTTCTGGAACCAGTTCCACATTTTTATTAACTTCAAAATATCCATCAGCTTCTGCAATAGCCGTTATTGCACCAGAATCCTTTAATATAGGGTTTGCCATTCCACCTTCTATTTTAACAAGGACATATTGATGTCTTCCTCTTGATGAATGATATCTTCTTGACAATTTAAGTTTCAAAACATCAGATTTCCTACGGCTTACGCAAGCCATTTTTCGCAGGAATGGAGCTACAAGAACATGAAAAATAGTTAAAGCTGCTGCAGGATAACCTGGAAGTCCAAAAACCGGTTTATTATTAATTTTCCCAACTATTGTAGGTTTACCAGGCTTTACAGCAATTCCGTGGACAAAAACTTCACCAATATCATCTAAAACTAATTTAAGCACATCTCCAGCGCCTGCAGAAGTTCCCCCCGAAGTTATTATAACATCTGCATCTAAGTGCTGTTCTATACGGGTCCTGATATCATCATAATCATCTTTTGCAACTCCAGAATATACAGGAGTACATCCGCAGGACTTCACTGCATTTGTAATAGTTTGAGAGTTTATATCATATACCTTACCATATTCCAACGTTTCATCATAGTTTATTATCTCATTTCCAGTTGATATCACTGCAACTTTAGGTTTCTTGAAAACAGGTACTTCACCCATCCCTATAGCACCTAAAACTCCAATTTTATCATGGGTAAGTAGAGTGCCTGAAGCTAAAAGAAAATCCCCTTCAGATACATCCGAACCTTTAGACGCTATCCATTGTTTAATAGCTGCGCTTTTATGTATATGTACGTGCCCATCTACATTTTCTGTAAATTCTACCATCACTACAGCATCTGCACCTTTTGGAACCGGAGCCCCAGTACCTACTTCAATACAGGTTCCTTTTTCAACTTCTTTCTCTGGTTTATCTCCAGCCCCAATAGCATCGATTAATTTTAAAGTTACAGGATTATCTTCAGAAGCCCCAAATGTATCTTCTGCTTTAACTGCATATCCATCCCTTGATACCCTGTTAAACGGAGGAAGATCAATTGTAGCATGTACATCCTCTGCCAGTACTCTCTGATATGCATCCGTTAGGTTTACTGTTTCAATTTTCCGTTTAATCTCTATATTTTCTATGATGCCCTTTACGTCTTCTGAATCCATTATTTTTAAAAACTCGGTTCCCATGTAAATCACTTTTAAGTTAAATCCGCCGATATATCCACCTAAAATATTTAAAGATATTTTATATGATATTTATTAAATAAAAATTTTCGAAGTCCAGTATCTTTAACTCTGTCTCATTTAAACCACTCTCAAATAAATCTGCTGACATCTGATTAAAAATATTTAGAAATATCATGGTTTTAAATTATTAATTTTAACACTTATAATTTAAATACAATATTTTCTGAATTTATTATATAATCAGGCCCTCACTTAACCACTTTGTAAAATCAAAGGATATACTATAATTTAAAATATTTTAAAAATATTTTATTATGATTCTAAATTTAATTAATTTCAATATTTATCAGTTGTTGATCCAATCTAAATAAAATATTGGCAAAAATTATTGTTTATATGTATATGGTGTTCATTTTATATGGCGCATTAATCAATTATTTAGATTTTCTATAAATAACGATCAAAATTTCATGTGAAAATAGTTTTCATTTCAATAATTTTAATAGACTATTTTATATACTATAATACACATATAACCTATAGCAGGAAATAGGTGATTATTTTACTAATGAGATTGCTTAATTTATTAAAAAAGACCAGGTAAATTTAAAATATTACTATTACTTGTATAAAATTCGACTATTTAAAATTCTAAGATTTTTAAGCTCGTAAAAGCCATAATTACCCGGTTAATCAAAAAGTGATTAAACAATATAATTAGTATTTATACATTGTTCATCTTATTTATTATGTACTATAAAAATCAGAAAATTTTCAACTAAGGAGGAGAGTATTTGAATAGAGGTAGAGGACGTGGACAGGATACACAACAGGTTAGAAGAGTAAGGTCTCCAAGAAAAGGAGAAATACCAGGTGTTGTTGAACAGATATTAGGTCACGGAAAATTAAAAGTCAGATGTGCTGATGGAAAAATGAGGCTTTCCAGAATACCTGGAAAAATGAAAAAGAGGATATGGATAAGGGAAGGCGACGTAGTTCTTGTTAAACCATGGGACTTCCAAAGTGACGAAAAAGCAGACGTCATATGGAGATATACAAGAACCGAAGCAAACTGGCTTGAACGTAGGGGTTATCTTAACTTATAATCTCTAATAAATTTTAATTCATGATTTTAAAGTATCATTTTGATGCTTTATTTTAGTTTTATAATTAAAGAACTGAAGTATTTGCGGGGCCAAATGGATTCTAAAATATCAAAAGCAGACGACATTCTACAAAAAATGTTATCTGAAAAAAGAATTAAGAGCGTTGAGGATAAACGCGTTGGAAGCGAAGTATTTGATAGAATAACTCTTAAAACACTTTACAAACTCGCAAATGATGGGTATATCCACAGATTAAACGGAGCAATAAGCACTGGAAAAGAGGCTAATGTCTTTACAGGTATAGATGAGAATGATAATTTTGTAGCTGTCAAAATTTACAGAGTTACCACATCTGATTTTAAGAAAATGCAGACATATATCCAGGGAGATCCTCGATTCCGCGTAAGAACAACAAATAAACGTCAGCTTATAAATGCATGGGTTAATAAAGAATTTAGAAATCTTCAAAGGGCTGCAGAAGCAGGGGTTAAAGTACCTAAACCAATTGTGGCTAAAAACAACATACTCGTAATGGAGTATATTGGAGATGAAGAAGGAGATGCAGCACTCCCAATGAGACATTCCGATATTAAAAACCCTGAAGAACTGCTAAATAAAGTAATCAATAACATGAAACTTTTATACAAAAAAGCAGGACTTGTACATGGCGATCTTTCAAGTTACAACATTTTAATTCAAGATAATGAACCCGTAATTATCGATATATCCCAGGGAATGACCAAGGATCATCCAATTGCTGAAGAGCTTTTAAATAGAGATGTAGAAAATATTGCTAAAGATTTTAAGAAATTAGGCGTTAAAATATCCGCAGAAGAGATTAAAAGCGAAATTATGGATTTAAAATCATAAATACGCCAACCAAAATTTATAATTTAAGGTTGAAAAAACTGAAAGTTTCTGAGCAAAATTATAGATTTTGCATAATCGTAGATTTATATACTATGTTTTGCAACTGCAAAACAGGGTTTTACATTCAAAAATTCATAGAGGTGAATAGCATGCCCAACACTGAATATCTTAAGATCCCAAAAGAAAGAGTAGGGGTCCTAATTGGAAAAGACGGTACTACAAAAGAACATATTGAAAACATGACTAAAACAGAGCTGGATATTGAAAGTGAAACTGGGAGTATCACCATTACCCCGACAGAAGAAATGGAAGATCCATTATCTGTCTGGAAGACTAGATACATTGTAAAAGCTGTAGGCAGAGGATTTAGCCCCGAAACAGCTTTTAAATTACTTGATGATGAATTTATTCTTGAAATAATCAATTTACAGGATTTTGTTGGAAAATCCAAAAAAGCCGTAATGAGGCAGAAAGGAAGAATAATCGGTAGAGAAGGAAGGACAAAAGAAATAATTAAAGAAATGACCGATGTAGACGTTTCTGTATATGGTAAAACTGTGTCTCTAATTGGAGACATGGAAAGAATACAAATTGCAAAAGAAGCCATTGAAATGATTTTAAATGGCGTAAGACATAAAAGTGTTTACTCATTTTTAGAAAAGAAGAAACAAGAACTTAAAAGAAGAGAATTTGAGAACATAGTACTCAAAGAATAAACTCATCACTCAATTTTCACGATTCAAACAAAAAATAAAAAAACCTAAAAAAACACTAATTAAGGAGGCTAAATTTGGAAACAAACGCGTCTTTGCAAAAAGAAATATCTGTAGAAAGAGAAGCATCAGAAATCTTTGAAGAATTCAAAGAGCTTACTCCATCAGAATTTTTCAGAAGAAATAAACAAATGCTCGGTTTTTCTGGTAAAATACGATCACTAACAATAGTTTTCCACGAACTGATCACAAACAGTATTGATGCTGCTGAAGAAGCAGGAATTTTACCCGAAATGGTAATAGATCTTAAAAGAGTAGATAAAGATCATTACATTTTACGTCATCAAGATAACGGGCCAGGTATCCCTGAACCTTTCATCACTAAGGTATTTTGTACCATGTTTGCTGGTTCTAAATTTAGGAATATCCAATCAAGAGGGCAGCAAGGGTTAGGTTGTAGTGGATGTGTTTTACTATCACAAATGACCACAGGACAACCTGTCAAAATAAGATCCGGATACAAAGAAGGAGACAAGATTAAAGGGGTGGAAATGACAGTCAAAATGGACGTCAAAACAAACCAGGGGCTCATATTAGACCGGAAAGAAATTGAATTAGATTCAACTGGTGTGAGCATGGAACTTCACTTTAAAGATGTTTCCTATTCCCTAAGTGAACAAGGAGCATTTGAATACATAAGAAGGACCATGATTGCAAACCCTCACGCTAAAATTGTGTTTAAAGATCCAACAGGCGGTAGGTATATCTTTGATAGAGCAACCAATGAGATACCCCCAATGCCAAAAGAGGTACTCCCTCATCCAAAAGGAGTAACAGCAGATGACCTGATCTTTATGGCAAAGCACACTGATAAAAGAAGATTTAGAAGTATGCTCACAAGTTCTCTTTCAAGAATGTCCAATAAAAGGGTGGATGAACTTGAAGAAATAACTGGAATTGATTTTAACAAGCGCCCTAAAGACATGAAATGGGAAGAAGCAGAAAAAATCGTAGAATTATTCCAGTCAATGGACTTCATGGCTCCCCCAACAGCAGGGTTAATCCCAATAGGTCAGGAACAAGTTGAAAAAGGTATGACTGAGATATTAGAGCCCGAATATGTAAAAACCATAACCCGAAAACCCAAAACATATAAAGGAGGAGTATCCTTCGTTATAGAAGCAGGGCTTGCTTATGGTGGAAAATCAGGGAGAGTTGTAGGTGAGCAGAAGAAAGCAGAAATCATGCGTTTTGCAAACAGAGTTCCCCTTACCTTCGATCAGGGAAGCTGTGGTATAACTGAAGCTTTAAAAAGTATAGATTGGAAGCGTTACGGTATAAGAGACCTTGAAAATGCTCCAATAACTGTATTTGTGAATATTGTTTCAACTCACGTACCTTACATGTCAACAGGAAAGCAGAGTGTTGCTCCTGAAGCTGAAATAATGCAGGAAGTAAGACAGGCTACAATGAAAATTGCAAGAAGCCTGCAAAAATATTTGAATGCTAAAAGAGCCGCTAAAGAAGAAGCAATGCGTGCCAAAGTATTTGAAACTTTGGTACCAGTTGTACTCAAAGAAGCTGCAATCCTTGCAGAAAGGGATGTTCCAGAATATATAGAGGTTATGAAAAAAGTCACAAGAAATGCAGGAATTTTAGGCGGTGCCACTAATGATGAATAGACGAGATTTTACCTTAGCTAGATTAAAAGGCCTGGGAAATACAATAATAGACGACGTTGAGAAAAATACAGTCCCTGCAGTAAAGGTTCCTTCAAGAGGTACATCCAACATAGTTTACGATCAAGATAAACGTTATTATGTCCTTGGTGACCGATATGGTCAGCGATCCCTCGGAAACGTGAAACAAATCAAAAAAGTTGCCCAAATGGTCAGCATGGCAAACTTCTGTAAAGGTCTTGTCGAAACCCAAAAAACAGCCACTATAAGGGAAATGTATTACGTTTCAGAAGGATGGGACGTTGATTTTGGAAGTCAGGACGAATCTAACCTTATAGGCGAAGATTTAGAGGTCACATTGGGAATAGCTCGTGAAGACCTTGGATTGATGCCAGAAGAAGACGGCGCATCTGTTTATGGTAATATCACTATAAAAGATGATGATGTTGAAATCAACGCTGCTAAATCAGGTAAATCTGGATACTCCATATCTCCAACCATTGATGATGTTGAATTTATAGATCATGATGTCCAGCGAGTAATCGCAGTGGAAACCATGGGGATGTTCCACAGGATGGTTCAGGAAAAAGCTTACAAAAAATTCGACACTTTAATCGTTGGATTAAAAGGTCAGGCTGCAAGAGCAACAAGAAGATTCCTTAAAAGAGTTAACGAAGAGTTACATTTACCAGTTTATATTTGTAACGACGGAGACCCATGGGGATTCCACATCGCCATGGTTATAATTTCTGGAAGTGCAAAACTTGCCCACGTTAATCACGACCTTGCAACACCTGATGCTAAATTTATGGGTGTAACTGCAAGCGATATAATAAACTATGACCTTCCAACTGATCCGTTGAAGGATATAGATGTTTTAAGACTTAAAGAACTTGCCAAAGATCCAAGATATAAAAATGAATTCTGGCAGAATGAAATTAAAAAGATGCTTAAAATCGGGAAAAAAGCAGAACAGCAGTCTTTTTCAAAATATGGTCTTGAATATGTCGTAGATACATATTTCCCAGAAAAACTGGACTCAATGTAAAGTTTTAGAAGATTTATTCTAAGACAGGGAACTTATTGGTTCCCATTTTCTACTTTTTATAAAATTTTTATTCTAGATTGTAGGTATGATACATTTAAATTACTTAACGATAAATTGAATTTTAACTTGAACATTTTTTAAATATTAAAAATTCAACCGTTGATAAATATGCCCGCAATCGATAAATTTGAAAGACCTGTATTTTCACTTAGAATATCAATAACCAATCGATGTAACGTTAGATGCTTTTACTGCCATCATGATGGTATACTCCCGCAGAGCTATGAAATGACTCCAGATGAGATCTACAGAGTTTCAAAAATAGCAGCAGATACTGGTGTTCGAAAAATCAGGCTTTCAGGTGGAGAACCATTAATAAGAAACGATATTGTTGAAATTGTTGAAAAAATAGCCGCTGTTGGGTTTAAAGATATAGCCATAACAACTAATGGAACACTCCTTGGAAAATATGCAGAACAGTTAAAAGCTGCTGGCCTTAATCGTGTGAATGTAAGCTTTGATACTCTTAATCAGGATACTTATAAGTTTATAACTAAAAAGGATTACATTGAAAAAGCCAAAGATGGAATTATAAAAGCTTCAGAAGCCGGGCTTTATCCAGTCAAAGTAAACATGGTAGTTATGAGAGGAATAAATGACCATGAAATCTGGGACATGTTCCAGTTCTGTAAAGAAAATAATGCAATACTCCAACTTATAGAGCTTTTAAAAACAGATAACCAGTCAAATTCTAGATTTTTTAATGAATATCATTTCAAAATGGATGAACTCGAGGAAGAACTTATCCAAAGAGCAGATGAAGTTAAAACAAGGCAATTTATGCAGGACAGGAAAAAATATTTCATTGAAGACGGTGAAATCGAGGTTGTAAAACCAATGGACAACACTGAATTCTGCAAAAATTGTACAAGAATTAGAATAACACCTGACGGTAAAATTAAACCATGCCTACTTCGAAATGATAATTTAGTCGATCTAATAGAACCAATGAGACAGGGATATTCCGATGAAAAGCTTAAAAAATTATTTTTAGATGCAATACAAAATCGAGAGCCATTCTTTAGAGAGGGTTGTTAATCTGATTATAAATTTTAAGGAATCCATATTGAAATTAATTTAAATAAGAAATATATCCCCTCCTCTTTTAATATTACAAAAATCACATTGAACTTAATTCAGATTATAAAATATCTATTAATAAGCAGGAGAAGTATTAAAGATAGGATAAGGGCAATAGATCCTATTATTACTACATTATAATAATTGTTCATTTTTAAAGATAATTCTTTATTAAAAATTAATATAGTTTCACGCTTGTTATAAAATACCAGCAGCAGCAATGGTGCGATAGGAATAAAATATCTGCCTTGAACTCCTAGTATGTTATTATAACCTACAGGATTCCAGGTAAGGTACTCAAAGGTAAATATAGTAGTGGCAGTAACTATAAAAATCATCAAACAAATCAACTTTTGTTTTAAACTAATTTTAAATTCATTTTTATCAACCAGTGCGACAAAAATGAGCATTAAAAAATATATTACAACCAGTATAAAAGGTGCAAAAACATTAGATACACCAAAATCTCCTACAAACATTATTAAATAATATATGCCATAATTTACAACGGTTTTGAAAAGGATTGTTAAATAATAAAAAAGATGGCCAAAGATAAAATTAATTTGCCCTGTAACTGACCAAGTAGAGAAAATTGGAACATACAAACCATTAGTCAACCATATCCAACCCACGCTAGCCAAACCAGTAAGAATAAAAAGAATAAAGAAAAGCCCATATTTCATTTTATGGCTTTTAAACTTATTTACAGGGATCAGTAAGAATAAGAAAAATAAAAGAATGTAAATTGATTTTGTAAGCGCAATTAACAATCCTAATATCACTAAAATAAAAAAATCTGTTTTTACAAAATTACCTTTCCCCAGGGCTAATTTTAATATATAAGCAATCATCAGAAAGGATAAACCAATAGTTAAACCATCTGAGGATACCGATGCTGCCTCAAATACAGCCATAGGTACCAAAGCAAGTGTCAAAAGGGCCCATTTATATACAGGAGTAATTCGAATAGCTAAATATGCCATCAAAAGCCAAATAATAAGGTTAGCAAGCCTAGCCAAATACATTAACACCAGTGGAGGCAAATTAAAAAATTTACCTGCCATTATGGCAAAGGCAGGAATTATATATGGAACTGGGGAATACACAGCTACTGCCATACCTGATAAATCTGCAAAGTGCTTTTCTTTATTATTCTGAGATATATTAAGTTTAGAGGTTATATCATTAACTTCTAGTTTTTCTTTAAAATAGATATTTTTACTTGGCCAAAAGGCATTTACAAGTTCCCATGTACCTTCAGAAACATAAATACCTACTTTATCACCTGTTTTTTCAGGCATCCACTGGCCTTCACTTAAACCCATTGCTTTAAAAAAATGACCATCTTCATCAAACCCCTGGAATGGAGGTATGATAAATAAAAAAGCTAATCCATATATCAAGCCAACTATAACGAAAATTAATTCTGGAGGAATATTTCTTAGCTTTAATCCAATATTACCCTTCATAACTACAATTAACATTATTCTATATAAATAAATAATGCATCCAAGCAGCCAAATGTATATTCTTAATAAATTAAACAACTATTAAAAAATTTAAGTGAATATCTTCTTTGTAAACAGCTATTTTATATTTATTCCTAAGTTTGTTCAACATTTTTCCAATAATATCTTTAATTAAGTATTTATGTATAAATCCAATGATTTAATAAACTAAAAGTTAATTCAAAATCTTAAAATAATTAAAATTAAAATTAAACTAATTTAACTTATTTATTTTAATTGCAGCATAAATAAAACAAATATGAAATCATAAATATTTATAATGCCAAAAAATATACTAGAACATGTAAAACTGGTGTTTTTATGTTGAGGCTCGTACTTGAAGAGATAACGTCGCATGTAAAATCCATGGATATTGATGATGATGCCATAATACTCATGGAAAAATATTTATATGAGGCTTCTAAAGTATTTATATGTGGTTTTGGAGAATCGGAGCTTGTAGGGAAAGCTTTTGCTTCAAGGCTTAGTGAAATGCGCCGAAATGTTTTTGTTATTAGTGAAACTATAGTTCCTGAGATCAATGAAGGGAACGTTCTTATAGCTATTTCAGGGTCTGGGGAAACGGAACCAACTTTAAGCATTGCAAAAAAAGCAGCAGATATTGGTGCAAAAATTATATCCATAACTTCTTTTCGTGATTCCCCGCTTGCCCAGATATCTGATGTTGTAATTGAAATACCTGGTAGAATAAAAGCAAAAACTAAAAATTA
>JAEYQZ010000018.1 GCA_023409695.1 Methanobacteriota archaeon
CTTATACTTGGTGATGGAGGTTCAAAACTTAGTATATTGTTATCTATTTCTACTCTTTTAAAAGCTTTTTCTATTCGCTTCATAATGTCATCAAGATCTAATCTTTTATCTTCGATCTTCTCTAAATCAAGTTCTACAATAACATTCATGTCGGCGTAATTAAGGTTAAAATTCTTTAAAATGTCATTCATGCTACTTTTACCAATCTGGTTGGCTATTCTTCTTACAAACTCCTCATCATCCATGTATTCTTCCTCAAAATATATGGCCATGGTTGGAGTTGATATTTTTTTCCTTGCATCAACGATCTCAATTAACCTTGGAAGACCAAGTGTAACGTTTAATTCAGCTACCCCTGCATAGTGAAATGTTCTCATTGTCATCTGGGTACCTGGTTCTCCCACAGATTGTGCTGCTACAGTACCTACTGCTTCACCATCTTCCACTTTAGCACGTTCATATGCTTTTATGATTCTGTCTATTAGTTCTCCAAGTTCTTTATCACTTAACTCGCGTCTTTCGGCAGCAGCAGCTATTTCATCAATTAAACTTTCAGGAAAATTAGCTTTTTTCTTCTTTATGATTTTCATAACACGTTTTTCTGGCACGAAACCACCCAACTACTTTAAATCTTTATAAAACTCAAAAATATTAAATTCCAGTAAATATTATTTACTGGTTTTGATCCTTATCTCATCGATTACTTTGTCTAAATCCACTATTCTTCCGTAATCACTTTTTGCAGGGTCTACTAAATCTTCCCCATATACGGTTTGGATAATAACTCCCCTGTTGTCCCTTACAGTTCCATCTGGTCTGACGCTTAAATCCTGGAGAGCATTTACAAGTCTACGCTGCATGTAACCGCTCTGCGCAGTACGTATAGCTGTATCTACAAGACCTTCTCTACCACCCATAGCGTGGAAGAAGAATTCAAGTGGATCAAGCCCTGATTTGTAACTTGAGTGCACAAAACCACGTGATTTTGCACCTAACTCACCTTTCTTAAAGTGAGGAAGTGTTCTTTCGCTGTAACCCCTGTCAATCCTACCACCACGAACAGACTGCTGACCTACACAAGCTGCTATCTGAGTTAAGTTAAGCATTGAACCCCTTGCACCTGTAAGTGCCATGACCACTGCATGATTCTTTTCGATGTCAAAGTAACTTTCTGCAATTACCCCTGATTTGTCCCTTGCTTCACCCAGTTCCTGCATTATTTTCATCTCGAGTGTTTCTTCGAGACTTCTTCCAGGAAGCGCTTCAAGCTCCTCATTGTTGTAAGCTTCAATGAGATTTTCAACTTTACGTTCTGATCGGGATAAAAGTTCCTCAATTCTGTCCTGTGCTTCTTGAGGAATTTCTTCATCTGCAGTACTGGTTGTAAATCCTCTTGTCATAACTCCAGAAATCGCAAGTTTGGTTGCAGAATCTAAGAATTCTCTGGCACTGTCAGTACCATATTCTTTAACTATTGCATCAAGAATATTTCCAGCAAATGATCCGAATGATTTGTCGTCAATTACACCCATTTTTAGCTGGCCGTCTTCTATGACTACATAAGCGTCGTTTTTACATTCCTGTTTCAGACATTCGTCACACTTTCTGCAGATTTCTGCTTTGTAGACCATGTTCATATTTTCAGGAAGTAGTAATGAGAATATTTCTTTTCCAGTCCATTTTTCCCCTTTTGGATCTGGCAATGGCATTCTAGCACGTTTTACTATCTGGAACACTTCATCTTCTTCATAGTCTGAGCCTAATCTGGTTAAGAGATATGCTCCGGATATATGATCGTGAATTCCTCCAATAATTGGGCCACCGAATCTTGGGGATAGAATATGTTCTTGAACTCTCATTAATGATTTGGCTTCTGCACGTGATTCTTCAGTCTGGAAAACGTGCATGTTCATTTCGTCCCCATCAAAATCCGCGTTGTATGGGGGACATACACATAAATTAAGTCTGAATGTTTTGTAAGGTAAAACTCTAACTTCGTGTGCCATCATTGACATTCTGTGAAGTGAAGGTTGCCTGTTAAATAGAACAATATCTCCATTTATTAAATGCCGTTCAACTCTAAAACCAACTTCTAATCTTTCAATTATGGCCTCTTTGGTTTCTTCATATACTCTTACTTTTCTTCCATCTGGTCTTTCTACATAGTTTGCTCCAGGATGCACATCTGGACCGTTTCGAATGTATTCCTTCATCTCTTCAATGTTCCAAGGAGTTACATATATAGGTACAGTGACTTCTGTTGCAATCATTTCAGGAACACCGACTTCATTTATACTTATATTTGGATCAGGGGATATAACAGTCCTTGCTGAGAAATTAACCCTTTTACCTGATAAGTTACTTCTGAAACGTCCTTCTTTACCCTTAAGACGTTGTGCAAGTGTCTTGAGTGGCCTTCCTGACCTGTGTCTTGCAGGAGGTACACCTGATGCTTCATTATCAAAATAAGTTGTAACGTGGTACTGGAGAAGTTCCCATAAATCCTCTACAATAAGTTGAGGAGCACCAGCTTCCATGTTTTCCTTTAATCTCTGGTTGATTCTTAAAATATCGACAAGTTTGTGAGTTAAATCGTCCTCAGACCTTTCTCCTGTTTCTAGAGTTATAGAAGGCCTTACAGTAACTGGGGGGACTGGTAAAACAGTTAAAACCATCCATTCTGGTTTTGCAACCTTTGGGTTTACTCCTAAAAGCATGTGATCTTCGTCTGGGATCTTTTCAAGTCTTTCTCTTACTTCACTTGGAGTTAATTTGTAGTTACCTTCTACAATAGACACTGGTTTGTCTATTTTAACATCTTCCTGTTCTGTGTCACAGTGAGGGCATTTATCACGTCTTGCGACTGTGTAAATTTCTTTTATGATATCAGTTAAACTTTCTTCATTTTTAACTAAAGTGTCGATTTTATCTTTATAATCCACAATTTCAACGTCTGTAAGCAATACTCTTGAGCATTCTTTACAGGTTGACCTTAAAATTTTGTGGATGGTGTCTGCAAAACCCACGTGAATTACTGGCCTTGCAATATTTATGTGACCAAAGTGTCCTTGACAGTCTCCTCCCTTTGATCCACATGATCTACATTTAAGTCCAGGATCAATAACTCCGAGCCTTGGATCCATAAGCCCCGCTTCTATTGGATATCCATCTTCGTCGTATGTATCTGGAGTTACTATCTTGGTAACTGACATTTTTCTTATGTCATCCGGAGACATCAGACCAAAGTTAATCTGGGAAATTTTCTTTAAAATTCCTTGCAAAATATTCACTCCTATTTGTTTTAAATTTTAAACCCATAAATTAATAATATTAATTTTCTGATTATGCTTTATCCTTAAGCACGAGTTTTGGGAATATGCATAAACTCTTAAGCTCGTCTAAAAGTAATTTAAACGCATAAGAAATTTCTACAGGGAATGACTCTGAATCTCCACATATTGGACAGTATTTTCTTCCCCTTATTCTGTCATAAACTCCAATCATTCCGCACTCTGAGCATACAATTGCTTCGTACTTATCTGATTCATCAAGAAGCCTTTCTTTAAGTGCAAGTGCTGCACCGTGAGCAATGAGACAGTCTCTTTCCATTTCCCCAAATCTTAAACCACCTTCTCTTGCCCTTCCTTCTGTAGGTTGTCTTGTTAGAACCTGTACTGGCCCTCTTGACCTTGCATATACTTTATCAGAAGTCATGTGGTGTAATTTCTGGTAGAAAGCAACTCCTATAAATATTTCGGCTTCTATTCTTTCACCGGTTATTCCGTTGTATAATGATTCACGTCCGGCTGTTTCATACCCGTTTGACCTGAGAAGATCTTTAATTAATTCTTCCTCGTCTGCTCCGGTGAACGGAGTTCCATCCATTCTTCTTCCTTCCATGGCACCTGCTTTTCCAGCAAGCATCTCAATAACCTGACCGACAGACATCCTTGATGGGATAGCGTGTGGGTTTACCATTAAATCTGGAACAACACCGTCAGCTGTGAAAGGCATGTTTTCCTGCGAAACTATAAGTCCAACAACCCCTTTCTGTCCGTGTCTTGATGCAAATTTATCCCCAAATTCAGGTTGTCTCTGGTCACGAACTCGTATTTTAGCAAGTTTACTTCCTTCAACAGTTTCTGTGACCATTACAGCATCAACAACACCTTTTTCACCGTGTCTTACAGTGATTGATGTTTCACGTCTTCTTTCTGCAACTGTTCCAAATTCATCTATTTCTTCAAGGAACCTTGGAGGGGAAGTTTTACCTATTAAAACGTCACCTGATTTAACTTCAACTTCAGGATTTATTATGCCGTCTTCGTCAAGGTATCTGTAAACTTCTTCTGATCTGTATCCTCTAACGGTTTTTTCTGGTAGTTCGAATTTATCTTCCTGTCCACCAGGATACCTTCTTTCAGAAGCTTCGTATGATCTAAAGAATGATGATCTTGCAAGTCCTCTTTCGATAGATGCTTTGTTAAGTATCAATGCATCTTCCATGTTGTACCCTTCGTAGGATATAACTGCAACTACAAAGTTTTGACCTGAAGGTCTTGCATCGTAGTTAGTTGCATCTATTGACCTTGTTTTAACTAAAGGAACTTGAGGTTGATGTAAAAGGTGAGCTCTTGTATCTGTTCTTAAAGCAAAATTAGAAACGTAAAGCCCTAAAGCCTGTTTTGTCATCCCTGCTTCCATTGTGTTCCTTGGGGATGAGTTGTGGTTAGAATAAGGAATAATACCTGCACATATTCCAAGCATTGTAGAAGGATCAATTTCAAGATGAGTGTGGTCTTCTGTTACATGGTCCCCAAACATGGCAATATATGTGTTTTCTTCTTCTTCAGCATCTAAATATTCAATTATACCCTGGGTTATGAGATCTTCCCATCCCATTTCACCAGCTTCTATAGCGTCAATATGCTCGTCTTTGAGCATTGATTCACCGTCTTTAACTACAATAAGAGGTCTTCTTGTTCGTCCTGGATCGTTGAATATATAAATTTCATCAGTTTCTGGATAATGAGTAATGTTCATTTCATGAGAGACTTCGCCGCTTCTCCTTTTTTCCCTCATTTGCTCTACGAAGTCCTCTGGATCGTCACAAGCTCCTATGAGCTTACCATTAATGTAAATTTTACACTTTTTCACGCTTTAACCCCTTTACTTGGAACTTAAAACTCCCATTTTCTTAATTACATTTTCAATTTCAGCTGGATCTGACCCTTCAGATATTTTTGCAAGAAGTGCAAGGTTTTTAACGAGCCCACAATTTGGTCCCTCTGGGGTCTCGTTTGGACATATCTTTCCAAACTGTGTTGGATGCAAGTCACGAGCTTCAAAGTGAGGTTGACTTCTGCTTAAAGGTGAAACAACCCTTTTAAGGTGAGATAATGTTCCCATGTAACTTGTTCTATCGAGCAACTGGCTTACACCGGCTCTTCCACCAACCCAGTTTCCTGTGGCTATAGCGTGTTTTATGTTTTCTGTTAGTACATCAGACCTTACAGCCTGTTTTACAGAAGGTTCTTTTCCTCTTGCGAGGCTTCGCTCAAGCTGATATGTCATATCTCTGGTTAAACTTGTAAATGCGACTCTGAATAAGTCTTCCATAAGATCACCAGATACTCTGAGTCTTTTGTTGGCGTAATGGTCCTTATCGTGCGGTTCACGAGTTTCAAAAATAACCTGAAGCAACATTTCTGTCATTTCAGCTAAATAAGTCGCTTTATCTGCTCTATTTTCAGGTTCTACACCCATGTGTGGTAATAGATACCTGTCTATTACGTCTTCAGCTCTTTTAATCCTGTATTCTTCAGTCATACCTTTCGCGACCCTGTTACCAATGTATTTAACAGCGTCATATCTTGTCATTACTTCTGAAGTCTGTATATCGTCTATTAAAAGGAACTGTATATCATTTTCATCAGAAACACTTGTTACCAGTTCTTCATCTGTTTCAAGTCCAAGTGCACGTAGTAGTACAACAAGAGGTATTTCTCCTGGAACATATGGGAATGATATTCTCAGGAATACTCCTTTTTTCCTAGGTTTTCTGTATTCTAGAGTTATTCGAGCTCTAAATCCACTTTTAATTGAAGTTACAATAGCTCTAGCACGTCTATCTTCTCTTTCACCTATACGTTCGAGAATGATTTTGTTAGGTGCAATTTCTTCCATTGTTACAATAGCTCTTTCAGAACCATTTACAATGAAATATCCTCCAGGATCTTGTGGATCTTCTCCAACTTTCTTTTCCTGTAATTCTCTTTCATTTAATCCATTTAGATGGCATATGTTGGATTTAAGCATCACCGGTAATTCGCCGATATACACTTTTTCTAAATCTGGTTTTGGTTCTCCTTCTTTTATAAGGGCCATTTCCAGATACATATGTGCAGAATAAGTTAAATTTCTAAGTCTTGCTTCTGTTGGATATATTACACTTTTTGATCCGTCAGCTTCTTTAATAAATGGTTTTCTAATCTCTAATTTGCCTGTTTCTACTTTGTATTCGCCTTGTTCAAGTACTATAGGTTCAGTTATATCAATGATATCTTGTATTCGGTGGTCTACAAAGTCGTTATAGGATTTTATATGATGGTCTACCAAATTGTACTGATCAAAAAATGCATCAACCAGTCCCCATGCATTTTTCCCCATTAAATTCCTCCAAATATTTCATATTTGGGGTTGTCAAACACATTGTGCTCGGACTTTCGAATGCATTGCATTCGGGGCCGAGAAAACTGTGTTTTCACCGGCCTTCGAAAGTTCCTAAAATCTTTCAAAACCTCAAATTTTAAAAGTAAATTTTGAAAGATTTTATTCAACCCCAAAAACTAATAAAATTAATCTAATACCAGTCGATAAGTAACAAACTTGCCGGCAGTATGGCTTTTACGTGTTATTTTCAAAATATCTCCTGTTTTGGCTTCAATTGCTTTACAAATAGGATCATCCTGTTTGATCTTTGGAAGCTGTTCAGGGTGGATATCTAACTCTTTCATTACTTTAGTTATTTCAGATTTTGACAAAATAGTATGTTCTGGAACTAATTTGTGTTTTAAGATATCTTTTTTCACACTTTATCCTCCAGTAAAAAAATTAAGAACGGGCCCGACGGGAATTGAACCCGCGGCCACTTGGTTAAAAGCCAAGCGCTCTGCCAGACTGAGCTACGGGCCCTCAAAGATAACGCCCTGGCCGGGATTTGAACCCGAGTCGTGGGCTCGACAGGCCCACATGATAGCCCCTACACCACCAGGGCAGCTAAGAATGAGAGTATAATTGGGTATACGTATACTTACTTATATACTTTTCTATTTCTATCCAATTTTTGTCTTCAGTTATCTATTTTTTGGAGCTTATTAATAATCAAAATCCCGCCTGCCGGACTTGAACCAGCAACATTCGGATCTACAGTCCGATGCTCTGCCAAATTGAGCTAAGGCGGGATAAAGATATAATTACTTACTCCCAGCTGCATATTGAAATTTGAGTGGGACCACCCGGATTTGAACCGGAGTCTCAGGCTCCCAAAGCCCAAAGGATCGACCAAGCTACCCTATGGTCCCACATTGAATTCGCTTAGGTTGTATTTTCTGTAACCTAAAGCCCCGGACGGGAATTGAACCCGCGACCACGAGATTACAAGTCTCGCGCTCCACCAGACTGAGCTACCGAGGCATTTTTAGGTATTAGTCTATTCCTTTAAATAGTTTGTGGTAGTACCACCCGGCGAATATAACTCGTTAGATTCTCATAGTATATAATACTATGTGCGATTAAATCTAAAATTTTTATTTTTTGAATAATTAAAGAGAAAGTCAATTCATCTAAGTTTTAATCCATGATTAAACATTTACTATAAATTTTAAATTTTCCCTCAAATTAAAACATATGTTTAAAATTTAAATTATATAAAATAAAAGGTTTACTATTTTCTACCTTTCATTTTTACTTCCTTCAATATTTCCACAACAGGAAGTTTTTCACCAGCAAGTAAATTTATAGATGCTCCGCCGCCACTGCTTATATGAGTTATTCCTGAGGATAAACCCATCTGATTAGCTGCAGCAGCTAAATGCCCTCCTCCAATTATGGAATATCCATTTGAAGAAGCTATTGTATTTAATATATCTTCTGTACCGATGCTGAAACCTTCCTGCTCAAAAACCCCTGCAGGTCCATTTGCAAATATGGTTTTAGCATCTCTTATAAATTTGGCATATTCTGTGATAGTATTGGTTCCAATATCATATATTGGTTTATTTGGAATATTTTTAGTACAGTATTCTACTCTTGCATTATCTACACAAACAGCAACATCGTTGGGCATCTTAATCTGGCCATTGAATTCTTCAAGCAGTTGTTTGCCTTTTTCCACAAAGTCCAGGTAGCCTTTATTTATAATGAAATCTTCGTTATATTTTCCTAGATTTATTCCTGCAGCCCACAGGAAAATATTGGCGACGAGGCCTGTTGTAAGTACAAAATCTGCGCTGCCATTCCTTAAAACGTTTTCCAAGACCATTATTGAGTCATCTACTTTTACTCCACCTAGGACATAAACACAAGGCTTTTCAGCATTATCAACAGCACCATACAGCGACTTAAGTTCCTTTTCCATTATCCTGCCTGCACCTGATGGTAATTTCACTGCAAAGCCAACCAGGGAAGGCTGTGATCTATGTGCAGCTGCAAATGCGTCGTTTATAAAGATGTCGATAATAGGATATAATTTCCGAACCATGTGTGTTTCGGCCTGCAAAGGAGGATCTCTTTTTAAAATTTCCTCAGAATAAAATCTAACATTTTCAAGCAGGAGAATATCTCCTTTTTTCATTCTCTTTATTTCTTCCCTTGCAGCACTGCCAAAGATATCATCAATATAATCCACAGGGCGATTTAAAATGTTTGAAAGTGCTTTCGCATGCTGCTGGAGTGTAGTAAAGTCCTTTTTTCCAGGTCTACTTTGATGAGCCAGCACAACGGTTTTTGCACCCTTCTTTGAAATTTCTTCTATGGTTTCAGCGTGTAATTTAATTCTTGTGTCGTCTAGAATAGAACCAGTACTTGGATCTACAGGTGAATTTATATCAACCCTTACAAGAACAGTTTTATCTTCTAAATTAAAGTCATCTATGGTATAAAATGGAAGGGACATTTTTTCTCTCCAATTTAATTTTTTAACATATTAATTATATTCACTCTAACATGAATAAGTACTGATTTTTAGTGAATGACCAAATTTTTGATACTATAAGATAATTTGTTTATGTGCTTTGAAGTTAGGCATAACTTTAATTAACTAAAAGTTACGTCATTCACCATAATTTTTATTTCGATCAGTGTTGTAACATGACTTATCAAATTTTATTTTTCATATTATATTTTACTTACAAGATCCAGAAGAGCTTTTTTAGGATCATCTGCAAGAATTATTCCTGATGCAAGAAGTACCCCTTCACTTCCTAAGTCTATCGCTGCTTTCAGGTCATCTCCTGTGGATATTCCAGCACCACAGAGCACTCTTACTCCCGGATTGATGTTATGGATACTTTCTACAGTTTTTTCAACAATTTCAGGTTCTGCTTTGGATACAGGTATTCCAGATCCTATGAGTTCTGGAGGTTCTATGGCTACAAAGTCTGGATTTAACGTAGCAGCAGCAGAACTTGTTTCTATATTATTCGTACAAACAACCGTGCTGAGTCCAAGTGAATCCGCTTTTTTAATTGCAGCATCAATTTCAAAAAGTTCTACTCTTCGTTCTGAATGGTTTATAAGAGTACCAGCTGCCCCGGCTTCTTTTATACATTCTGGTAAAATACTGCCAGTATGTCCTCCTGCCTCAATTATATCAATATGCTGAGCTAAAACAGGAATATCAACTTCTTCTGCAATCCTGTAAATATCTGCATATTGGGGTGCAACCATTATGTTTACACCGGTTTCTTTTGCAACACTCTCTGAACTTTTAGCAAGTTTTAGAGCATTTTCTCCTGTAGATTCTAAATATGTTTTAAAATTCAAAATTACAATTGGAGTTTCTTTAATTTCGTTCATGATTAGCCTCCAAAAAAGCAAATATAGTGTAATGTTATTTCTATGTCCTGAATATAAAAATATTTTGGTATTATGTGGCAGACATAAACAAAAATAATTTGATCTGAGATGTGTTTAAATTAAAATTAAAACTAAAATTAAAAAAGAGTCCCTAAAAACTCGTTTTTTGTTTTTGGGACCAATCGATTTTAAGTGAAGTAAATTTGAAATTACAGTTTGAGCGGGACTATACAATTAAATAATTGTATCCGTATGCTCTGTAAGGAACTGTTTTCCATTCTCCGTCTTGATATAACTGAACTGATCTATGTCTGCTTGAATACGCTGTTGCGTATTGGATTACCCTTGATTTGTATCCTGCAGCTTTGAATTTCTTGTTTAAGTATGCGCTATATGCCCAACAATCACCGGCTTTATGTTTAACTAAGCCATCAGCAGTGCTGACTCCACTTCTATAGCCGTATCCTGCGGCTGATTTCATAATGGAATTTAATGTTGGGTCGCTGAATGTATCTGCTTTACCACTTGATTTATAGTTAGAATTGCTGTAACTTGATGCTGCTTTAGCTGTACTGGTTTTGTATTTATAGTAATATTTCCATGTGTAAGCCCAATAATAGTGCCATGTTCCATAGGATTTATACCAGTGTTTATACCAGTGCTTATACCAAACTTTAACTTTTACGGTAGAAGCAGCATTTACTTCTAAAATGTTTTTATGTTCGTTTAGACCAATTTGTGCATTATCGTCCGATGCATTTTGGTCTGATGCCCCTGCTATTGAAGGGCAAATGCCCACTGCCATACCTACTACTAGTAGCAGTGCGCACAATTTTTGTCGCTTAATTGTACCGCCTCCGTGTCCCATAGTACTAGATGTACTTACTTGGAACGTTTTGGACAATACAAAAATCAACCTATAGCATATATAAATCTTTTGATTTTTTTGTCGAAAAAAAGCCTTTATACTGTTCTTTTTTAGATTTAAAGCGAGCTTAAAGTTAATTTAAAATAAGTATCTTAAAGAAGGAAACTTACTTCTCCATTTGGGTAGAAGGACTTCCATAAAACTCCCTTCCCTTAAAACATAAACGTTTAATATGTTACCTTGGGGTGGGTGATTTATTAAATTAAGTGTACAGTAATTCTAAACCCTATTTGAATAAATAAACTTTATTGTATCTTTAATTCTAACAAAAAGCAATTTTAATGGATTTATATATTATAAAGCCTTCTTATATCTTGAATACAAAAAATAATAAATATTTGAAATTTAACCTAAATTTATATTACTTTTACGTTTTATTTTAACAAAAAAAGCAGATTTAATTTGAATAAAATCATAAAACTTTGCTATGTTGTAATATGAAAATAACATTGGATATTGAAAAAAATTTATATACTGCAAATAAAATGATAAAAGTGAATTTATTTTGTATAATTTATTTTGAAGATTGAAAAATAACTCAAATATAAAAGTGATATAGATAATATTTCATATACTCATAGATCAGTAATGAATTAAATATGTTCATTTGTTATTGGATAAACGATTAAATCGGATATTATCAATAAACCTTAATTAAAGCAGGATTAAAATGTCATTAAACGCTGAAAACCTCAAAAAGCTTGAGAAAATGGGATACAGGTTTGTAGGAAATAATAAACATTCTGCAGCTAAAGTATGCCACTGGACTAAAAAGAGCATACTTGATGAAGGAGAATGTTATAAACAAAAATTTTATGGTATAGAAAGCCACAGATGCCTGCAAATATCTCCAAGTGTCCCTTTCTGCCACCAAAAATGTTTGTTCTGCTGGAGAGATCTCTCAGTTACACAAACACAGTGGACTGGAGATTTTGACGAGCCTGGAGAAATTATCGACGGCAGTATTGAGGCTCAAAGAAATCTTCTCTGTGGTTTTTTTGGAAATGAAAAAGCAAACCCGAAAAAACTCCAGGAATCTCAGGATCCAAATAATGCTGCAATTTCACTTGCTGGTGAACCAATGCTGTATCCTAAAATAGATGACCTGATAGAAGAATTCCACAGGAGAAATTTCACCACATTCCTGGTTACAAATGGGATGACACCTGAAAAATTGGAAAGTCTCAAAGAAGAACCAACCCAGCTTTATGTGTCCCTTGATGCTCCAAATAAAGATATATATAATAAATTATGCAATCCTCAGGTAGAAAATGGGTGGAATAATCTAAATAAAAGCCTTGATTTACTTTCAAGCTTTGACTGCAGGAAAGTTCTGAGAATGACCTGTGTAAAAGGATACAATATGCAAAATGTGGACGAATATGCTGATATAATTAAACGAACCAATCCGGATTTTGTTGAAATTAAAGCGTATATGTTCGTAGGATACTCCAGAAAAAGGCTGACTTTTGAAAACATGCCCTCAAATCA
Organism: Methanobacteriota archaeon; assembly: GCA_023409695.1. GTDB lineage: Archaea > Methanobacteriota > Methanobacteria > Methanobacteriales > Methanobacteriaceae > Methanobacterium_D. Next base: position 12,497 of record JAEYQZ010000018.1, read on the forward strand.
GGAAATTTACGATTTTGCAAGTTCTGTAGCAGAGAAGTGTGGTTTGGAGATTAAAGATAAAGCATATGAAAGCAGAGTCGTGCTTTTAAAATAATTTATATAACTTATTTTTTGATAGTATTTCACATTATCGGTACTTTTTCTTTCTTTTTTAGTAAAAAAGTTTATATCAGTCTATATGCTAAGAATCATTGAATTAAAAATTAAATAGGCTACTAACCAAAATTGTTAGATCAATAGTTCATTGACTAAATGAGGTGGTTAAATGAAAAAGTATATAGCAGTGATTCTGCTGGTATTAATGACTATAGCCCCAATATATGGTGCTTCAGGGTTTGCAATAACCTTGGGAGTAGCTACGAATTCAAATTCCCAATATAAGAATTCTGTAATGGATTATTTCCAGTCTCATACTGATAAAAATTTAAGCACAGCTACTACCAAGCTTGTTACAGCATCTGAAGTTAATGAAATTTCTCAAAACATAACTGGAAAAATTTACTCTTCGAGTCAGATATACTCATGTGCTATGGTGGATTTAAGTTATAAAAATGGAATTAACGTTACAGTAGATAGCAGTAAAATAAATGTTGTTACTCCTAAAATGTATGCAAATGCACTAAAATCTTTAGGAATCAACAATGGATATGTGGTAGTTACTTCTCCTGTTGTATCCTCTGGAGAATCTGCTTTAGCAGGTGTATTAAAATCTTACGAACTTGCAGTAGGTGCTCAAATCCCTGACAACGCTAAACAAGCTGCAACAGATACATTATACACAGAAACTAAGATAGCAAACCAGACAGGTCAGAGTCCTGATACAATAGCTAACCTTTTTGAACAGGTTCAAAATGAAGTTCAAAAGCAGAATTTACAGAATGCAAGTCAAATTAAAGTAATTGTAATCAACGTTGCTAACAATCTGAACATCAATATCAGTGATTCACAGGCACAGGAAATTGCAAATACTATATCTAATTCACAACAAGTGCAAGGAGAACTGGCAGGGTTTAAGTCACAACTGCAGAACGTTACAGGGCAACTGTCACAGTCCGGCGGAATATTAAGTCAGATAATGAGTTACATACAATCTGCAATTGACTATTTAAAAAGTCTAATATTTGGACAGCAGTAAAATAGTTGATAGATATATTCTATCAATATTTTCTTATTTTTTAAGGTTAAATTTAGTTAAAATAGCGCTATTAATGGTTAATAATTATTTTAAGCACTAAATTCTTTTTAAGTCCAGTACTATAATCTGGGGACGTGCAAAGAACCTCATAGGTAACATGATAGTACCAATACCATTGCTTACAACAAGTGTGGTGTTATTTTCCTTTATTGTGCCTGTTCTATATTTATTTCCATATTGGGAATGTGCGATAGGGGCCCAAAGCCCAAAAAATGTTATCTGACCTCCGTGAGTATGTCCTGAAAGCATTATATCTGCCTTCGATTTATCAAGTATCGGGAAAAAATCAGGATTATGCGTTACAATCATTACAAAATCACTTTTATTTGCATCACCAATTGCAGAATATTGATCCTGAGTATCAGTAAGCATATCACCAACACCGCCAATTCTAATTTTAGCCCCTTGATCATTAATCCAGAGTCCGGTATTGCCAATATACGTAATATTCGTATTTTTAATGGCTGCGAGGGATTCATTACGGGGATCATTATTTCCCAAAACACAGTAAACACCTAAAGGTGCTTTTAATTTGGAAAGTTCTGTAAAGCTAGAATTGACATATGGAGGTTCATCGCTTACATAATCTCCTCCAAGTAAAATCATGTCTGGATGCAGTTCATTTACCTGATTGACCAAATCTTGTGTTCCTTTCTGGTCAAAAAATGGCCATGATCCCATATGGACATCAGATATAAAAACTATTTTCTTACCATCAAACTGAGCAGGAATTTGATTTGATTCTATTGTGATCTCTTCAGTTTGAATCCAGTAAGGTTCAATTAAACTATAAATCATGAACGAAGTCATGATAATTATAATAGCTAAACCAATTTTTTTAAGCATATCATGTTCAACTCAAGCTTTTATAAGTTAGCATCAACATCTATTAAATTTAATTTTGTATAAATTATTAGAATCTTAATTGTGCGGTTAAAAAATATAATATTTTCTATCCCCGGGGATTTTCAATATTAAATGCAGTTAAAAATAAAGCATTTAAGTCATGGGATGTTTGAAAACCACAAAAATATATTCAATATTTGTACATATTTGGGCATTTTTAGGGCATTTTTTTTAATTTTAATGCTTTATATTATATATTAGAATGATTTTTGTTATTTATATAATATTAAAACGCAATAATAGATATAATAGCATTCTATTGAGTGATATCCAGATTTATTAGTACTGAATTATTAGATTAATCCTAATAAACCACAATACAAATTATCTCCACTAATCTATAATAAAGTATAAAAATAATAGTAAGTTATGATAATATAATATGAAATAAAGAATTTAGATGAATTCACAGACACTGTAAGTTATATTTTAATAATAAAACATAATAATAATAGTTAAAAAATAGTGTTAATTATTACATATTTTCTCATGAGGATATAAATGATAGATACTAACAATAATCCGATGGATATCCAATCCAATGTGAATTTTCAGATTTTTGATAATTTACAGGATGGAGTTATCGTTTATGAATTAATACGTGATGCACTTAATGAAGTCGTGAATTTGCGCATCAAATACATAAATGATGCATCAGTAATCAATGAATTTATATCTTATGAAGGTATGATAGGGAAAACAATAACTGAATTATATGGCAATGACAAATTATTTTTACATCTTAAAACAGCCAGTAATATTGCGAGATCTGGTAAAAATGGGAAATTTAAAACTTATTTTAAATCATTAGATAAACATTATTCTGTTTCTGCATATTTATCTGATTCTAACACACTTGTTACAATCAGTACAGATATAACAGAAAAAGAAAAAATGGAAGAGAAATTACGAAAACAGGCTGATTTGCTTGATCTTACCCGTGATGCAATTATAGTCCGTGATATGGGCGATAGGATTATTTTTTGGAATCATGGTGCAGAAGAAAGATATGGGTGGATGCGGAAAGATGCATATGGTAAAGTGTCTCATAAGCTGCTCAAAACTGATTTTTCAAAGCCTTTAACGGAAATATTTAGCGAACTCTTTCAAAAGGGGCATTGGGAAGGTGAAGTAACTCATACGCGACGTGATGGTAAAAAAATAGTTGTTTTAAGCAGGTGGGAATTACAGAAAAATGAAAATAATGAGCCTACAGGCTATATGGAAATCAATACGGATATCACTAAACGTAAAAAAATGGAAAAAGCTATCAAAGAATTTGGTGCATCTCAATCAAATATTGCCAATGAACTGGAGAAAGCACGTAATAATCTGGAAAAGCAGGTTAAAGAAAGAACATCAGAACTTGAAGAAGCTTATAATGCTATTAAACATAAAGCGTTTGTAGCATCGCAAAATGCAAAAGCATTAAAAGAAAGTGAAGAGAAATTTCGTGAAACAATTAAACAATTATCTGATGGAATAATTATAACAGATGAGTATGGAACCATTATCGAATGTAACAACGCCTTTAATCAGATAACAGGGCTTAGGAAGGAAAATATAGTGGGCAAATTTATTTGGGATGTACAATATATACTTATTCCAGAAGAAAAACGAACTTATGAATCGTATGGGGAGCTTAAATCAAGAATAAATCAGTTATTAAACAGTAAAAATTTATCACATCTAAATCAACTGGAGGATAATAAAATTGAGAGATATGATGGTGAACATAGATTTCTACAGACTATAACTTTTCCCATCAAAACTGAAAAAGGAGTGATAATTGGTAGCTTTAATCGGGATATCACTGAACGTAAGGAATCTGAAAAAGCGTTAAATGCTAGTGAAAAGCATTTACGTATGGTTACAGATAATATGATCGATATGGTGAGTCAAACGGACATTGGTGGAGTTATTCAGTATGTAAGTCCTTCTGCTAAGACATTACTTGGTTATGAACCCGAAGAATTCATTGGAAAATCGATATTTGACTATGTTCATCCTGATAACTTAGAAGAAGTTAAAAGTACCCTTGAGATAGGTTTTATTGAAATGGTACCTGAAAGAATGGAAGTTCCGTTTAGACATGCTGATGGGCATTATATCTGGCTAGAAGTAGCAGGTAATATATTTCTTGATGAAAAGCATCAGGTCAAAGGTGCTGTTTTTGGCTCACGTGATATCAGTGAAAGAAAAAAGGCAGAAGAACAGATTAAGCGGCAGTATGCTGTATTAAATGGAATTAATAAAATATTTAGAGAATCTTTAACCAGTGAAACTGAAGAAAAAGTTGCAAATGTGGGAATTAGTGTGGCAGAGCAGCTATTAAATAGCGAAATGGGTTTTATAGCTGAAATTAATAATGATGGGCAGTTAGGTAATGTAATTGTAAGCTCTTCTGCAGGAAAATTATATGAAACTCCTAAATCTAAAATTCATAAATCCATTACAAGCATGAAAATCAACAATTATTTGAAAAGGGTCATAAAAGAAGAAGAACCTCTAATTGTAAATGATTTTAATTATAATAAAAAAGAACTACCTGAAGGACATCCGCCAGTAAGTTCGTTTTTATGTGTTCCGCTTAAACAAGGTGATAAAGTAATTGGAATAATAGTTTTAGCTAATAATAAAGGAAACTATGCCCTGGAAGATGTTGAAATCATAGAATCTTTATCAATTGCAATTGTAGAAGCTTTAATGGGTTTTAGATCAAAAAATAAATTAAAAAAGTACAAAAATAAGCTTGAGGAGACGATCGGCGATCTAAAGCGATCTAATGAAGAGTTACAGAGATTTGCTTATGTAGCATCCCATGATTTACAGGAACCTCTTAGAACCGTGGCAAGTTTCACTCAGCTTTTAGAACGACGTTACAAAGGCAAGTTTGGCCCTGACGCAGATGAATTTATGGATTATATAGTTGAAGCTGCACTTAGAATGAAAGAACAAATTAACGGCTTACTTGAGTATTCACGTATTTCCACAAATGTAAATGAATTTATACAGGTAAATAGCGAATTTATATTGAATCAGGCTATTGATAATCTTCAATTTGCAATTAAGGAGAATAATGCAGAAGTTACTTATGATTCACTGCCTGTTGTAATGTGTGATGCAGGACAGCTTCAAAGGATATTTCAAAACCTTATAAGCAATGCCATTAAATTTAAGAAAGAAAATGTATCTCCAAAAATCCATATTTCCGCAGAAATAGATGATAAAAATTATGAATATGTTTTTTCTGTTGCAGATAATGGTATTGGGATAGAAAAACAGTATATGGAACGTATTTTTATAATATTCCAGAGGCTGCATACAATGGATGAATATCATGGAACTGGAATTGGTTTATCCATAGTCAAGAGGATTATAGAGCGCCATGGTGGGCATATCTGGGTTGAATCTGAATTTGGGGAAGGTTCTACTTTTTGTTTCACTATTCCTTATTAAATTAAGGGTATTTTTGATCAACCACTCAAAAATTCTACGATTTTTGGCGTTTGCAAATCGAAGCAGGAGAAAAATGCAAAGCATGCAAAATTTTTAATTTTGCTGTTTGAAAATCGGAGATTTTCAACTGTAAAAATTCGTAGAATTTTTACATGCCCGAAAAATCGTAGCTTGCAAAACCGAAGGTTTTGCACTCCAAAAAACCTGTCAAAAATTGTAATTTTTTTTATCTTAAAAAACATGTTTAAAAAAATTTTTCTGCCTTAAAAACATAACATTAATATCTAAATTTTAAATCTTTGAAGATGGTGAATAACTATGTTTGGAATGACTAAAATGCAGTTTCTGAGGAGAAGTGCAAAATGCATGGATGAAACTGGAGGTTTGCTCCTTTTACTTAAAGAAGTAATAGATAAAGAATTTCAAGGAAAAATCAGCAAATCAGAAGCTTCTAAGAAGCTTGATATTATTAGAAAAGAAATAGAATCATTATTTGGAGAATTTGAAAAGTTAAGTCCTCCATCAAAGTGCAATTCATTAAAACAAAAGATTTTAAATATCCTGATTAACATGCATGAGGTAGTAATTATTAATTCTGAATCGTTATCTGCTGCTAAAGAACAATCACAGGATAAATTAAACGAATCGAGAGAAAAACTTGAAATGTTTAGAAAAGAGTTCCATGATCTAACTAAAAGAGTTAATATTCTTTTGCTGGAAACAAAGAAAGGAAAGCTTAAAAGAACCAAAATTTAAAAGAGTTATAAAATATACAGATGTAATTATTACTTTTTCAGTAATGTATGCATAAACTTATGATGGTTATTTATGAGATTAAAAATTGATATGGATCATGATCCATAATTTAAATATTCATTTTTTTAAATTCAGGTGCATTTTATGGGCAAATTTACTGCAATAAGATATTGTAAATGGTGTGGTGATCCATTTGAAGTTAGATCACCCAATCAGAAGTACTGTCATCCTGATAATAAGAACTGTAGTCAGGAATCTAAGCGAGAAAGCTGGCGTAAAGCAGCTAGCAAATATAGGAAGAACTATAAAAATATTTTACAAATATCTCAGGTTTATAAACTTGGATCTGGGTTATTAAGCAGCACGCCGAAGGATGATTTTGATGAGGAATACACGGCTATACTTAAAGAGAAAAAAAGGTTGAAGTTAAACGGAATGGTGATAGGTTTAAGTACAGGGCTTCAATTTACTTCTCGTCCTCTCTTTCAAGGTGCTTTAAGACTGGATTCTGCTCCCGCTTTGGAATTATATCCATATTTTTTAGTTTTAGCGGTTGTGCTGGTAGGATTCATTGCTTTTGGAATATATTCCAAATAACCTATTAATTATTTTTTTCTATTTTTTTTAATAAAAATTTAAAATACTTTAATACTTTTTGACATATTTAAATCTAAACTTATGATGGTTTGAAATGAGAAATGAAAATTTCACCCTTAAAAACTTTTTTTTGATGGAGTAATCTGGGATTAAAATTTATTAAAAAGTTTAAAATGGAGTAAATAATCATGGCAAAGAAAAAAAGAAGAGCTAGAAAGCCTAAAAGAGATATAGAAGAGGAAGAACCAGAAATTCTGGATGCAAATGAGAAAAGAGATATGGAATATATATTCCTTGCCCTATTTGCAGCAAGTATTGTATTTCTAGTGATATATTTAGTTGGATTTATCAATATTTTATTGAAGTAATTTGGTAAAAAATTGGAAAAAATAAATAAATAGTATGATGTTCCATGAATAATTAGAAAACTCAGGAAATAAAATTATGCCAGTTAATCAGGTATTAGTTATAGTAATACTTTCGATAGTAGGAATTTATGCATTTAAAATGGTTCAAAATATCCAGTTTTAAGCATAAACTTCAATAATTTTTGCATATATTAAATTAATGATTTTAGTTCTCTCTAATGATTAATCTCATTTTTAATTGACTTTTTCTTTGACACATGATATTAAAACTTGTTATAAGTTATAACTTAGAAAAGTAGCTGTTTGTCCTTGGATCTTTTGAAAGTACGTAGATTTCCTGAGTAGGGTAGTAAATGAAAACACGATTTTTGTGCTGTTAATTCGTTTTTCATATGTATTTTAATGGTTAAAAAATAAATTAATAAATATTATTTTCTCATTTTAATTAATTATATTATACTGTTTTTTATATTATTGTATTAAAATTACTTATTTTATGATTAAAGATATAATACTTTCTATTTTCTGATTATAGTAAATAATATTATTATGTATAACAAAAAATGATCTTTATGGGGCATAAAGGGGGTGAAATTAGTGGATAAAAGGATACTTGCAGTTTTAAGTAGTTTAATTTTTGTAATTGCGTTTTTACCGGCATTTCAGCCAATGAATACTCCTACAACTTCGGAAATAACGGCTCATTCAATCAGTACTCCAACTGTTGCAGCTGCTTATAAATACCGTTATGTTGCCAGTATTCATTCAAATGTTTACCATAAATATACGTGCCGTTATGTAAAGAAAATTAAATCTTATAACAGGATATACTTCAAAACTAAGACAAGTGCAAAAAAACATCATTACAGACCTTGTAAAGTCTGCAGACCCTAATTAATTAAATTATTTTTTTTATTTTTGGTATGAAAAGTGAGAGGGGATAAAATGAAAAAAATAGGGTCAATTATTATTTTAATCTTAATTTTGGGAGTAATTGGCATATCTGGATGTACAAGTTCTGATAATACATCAACATCTTTAAATGACTCAAATTCATCACATTCTACTCCAAAGTCATCGGAAACTGTTAATACTAATTCTTCAGTTGATACAAATACTACGGATACATCTAATAGGTATTCATCAAATTATTATGATTCGGGAAGGGATAGTTCAAGCATTACATCCTCAGATTCTGGAGCATATGTTGCAAATGCAAATACTGGAGTATTTCACTACGCTTCGTGTTCATATGTGAGTAGAATGAAAGATTCAAATAAAGTATACTTCAGCAGTAGTACGGCTGCTGAAAATGCAGGCTATGTGCCTTGTAAAGTATGCGATCCTTAACTTTTCTTTTTTTATCCTTTCTAAGGAATAAAAAAGCGCCTTTTAATATATTTTGCGCGTTAAAAGTTTATATTTTTTTGATTAAAAATATAAATTTTTCTATTTTATAGTGATAGTAAATTATGTTATTATTGGAAACAAATCAAAACATATCGACTTATGGATAACCAAAGCTTGCAAGAATCAATGAAGAATTCAGATACAAATCTTTCTAAAGTATTTATATGTCATAGATTACCAAAAAGGACTTTCAAGATCAGGAATCATTATTTTCCAGTTTGTTCACGGTGTACGGGGATTTATATCGGGGCATTTTCTTATTATATTTTCGTTTATTTTGTTTACATCCAGTATAATTTTGCATTAATTTTAATGGTAGTTTTAATGATATTGCCTGCATTTTCAGATGGTTTAACTCAGTTTTTTGGATTCAGGGAAAGTAACAATACTTTAAGATTTTCAACTGGTTTAATTGCAGGGATTGGACTTGGAATTTTGGTTAAGTCTGTAAAATATGGATTGTTGTATTAAGGAGATGAATCTATGGTATCAAATGGATATATTAGAAAAATTAATGTAAAAATAGATTCAGATGATATGGGGGCGCTAAAATGATTTTCTGTCCAAAGTGTGGTAAAGAAAATAACGAAGAAGCAAAATTCTGTCAGTACTGTGGGAAAAAGCTTACAAATTCAGAAAATAAAAATCTTACACACAAAAGGCCGCAAGCAGAAAAAATATGGATTGAGAAATGTCCTGTTTGTGGAAATGGCCCAGTAATTTACCATGATCATAAGGGAATACTCGGACTTACAACAATCCATATCTGTGAATGTGAAAGATGTGGATCTATTTTTAAGAAAAAAGGCAAAAATTATCAATTAACCAGAGTAAATGATCAATCAAACCATATCTGGCAGGAGTATGGAAAACAATCCCTTGCAGAAAGAGAATGGGTAAATATAGCTGATGGTGGAATTTCAGACGCTAAACAGCAAGAGCATGATATTAATTCATGGCTGATAGACGCATCCCAGGGAAATGTCACATTCTCAGATACAAATTCTCCAGTAATTCTGAAAAAGAATGAGAAGGCTTTACTTTTTTGGTCAGATATATCCCTTTGGGAACCTAGAGTAATTAGACAAACAAAGGGATCTTATGGGGGACAAACTTTTAGAGCTGCAAAAGGTGTATCTTTTAAAGTAGGAACTTTTTCATCACGCAGTGAATCCCATGAAGAATTAAGGACTGTAGATCAAGGAATACTCACTTTAACAAATAAAAGGCTGGTTTTTACAGGAGCTAAACGTACTAATAATATAGATTTAAATAAAATTAGATCTATAGAACCTTATAGAGACGGTATAGCTTCCCGGAGAGAAAATAAGCAAAAAACAGAATACTTCATAGGCATTAATAGAACTAATATCAATATTAACTGCAATGGACATTCATACACGGTTCCAGTTTCAGGAATTGTACTGAAATGCATCATTGAGGGGTTAATAAAACAATTATAATTTTTTTTAGCTATCAAAATTAATGATTTTGCCGTATCAAATCATAGGTTTATCCACTTACTTCATCAGATCCTGTATGCTCTTAATAAAATCTGAAGTAGACTTAATTAATTCAATACTTTTATACTTAAACAGATAGACTTAACAGAAACTAATTCAAAGCACATGCTATTACAGATAGGAATGTTAAAATGACACGATGTCCAGAATGCAGTAAAGGAAACAATGAAGATGCAAGTTTCTGCCAGTACTGCGGAACAAAATTTGCACACCTAGAAACTGAAAAAAAGGCTGTTTTGGAAGATAAACAAATAGAATCTGACTCTGACAGGCGATTTGCTGTTAAATCTAGATCTGCACGTGATTGGATTGTATCTAATTTAAGGACAGTGTCTGATTTAATTATATCTGCCTTGGTAATTTTGGATACTATTCTTATCGGGTTCATTCTGCTGTATCCGTCTTACGCGAATTCAATGTACATAGTTGGGTTTGATTTAGTAGTGTGTATAATTCTCTTTGTTGAATTTATCTATAACAAACGGTCAAAAGATTATGAATCTAATTTAAGGGAAGACGTAATCGATATTTTTGCAATGATACCTTTACTGTTCTTTATGATTCTTCCACCAGTATGGGTAAATTATCTGGCATTCATGAGGCTATTTAGAATAGTTATACTGCTTGAAAAAGGTAAGAAGACTATTTTCAACGTTATTGAAAAAACCAATCTCAGCTATATAATTCTTACTTTATTTATCATTATTTGTGCAGGGTCTATCGCTGTTTTAGTGCTAGAAGGGTCATCGCACGGGGACATTAGCACTCCTATGGATGCTGTATGGTACGTTATTTCCACTGTAACTACTGTTGGATACGGTGATGTGACTCCTGATACTGTGGGGGGTAAAATAGTCGGAATTATCTTGATGATCGTTGGAGTTGGCTTTTTCAGTTTGTTAACAGCATATTTAGCTTCACGGTTTATGGAAGAAGTTGAAGAGGAAGAAGATGAAATTAAAAACAAGATAATAAGCATGGAAAAATCTTTGGATGAAATGAAATCCGAAATAAAGGAACTTAAAGAGCTGTTAAAAGAGAATAAATAAGTTACTTCTTAAAAGTAATGAAATTATTTCGTGTAATTTCTTTTCATGGGAACAAATGTTATTCCATTATTTGTTGTTGGTTCTCCTGTAATATTGAACCCTAATTTTTTGTATATGGGAACTGCATATATTGATGAATTAACTGTTATTTCGCATAGTTCTGGATTTTTTTGAATGCATAACTCCAGCGCTTTTGCAAAAAGTGCTTTGGCAATGCCCTTGCACTGATATTCCTTATCAACAAAAAGCAGACTGACATGGCAAAAGTCCATTATTGCCACTGTCCCCACGAGTTTTTCCATGTCAAAGCAGCCTAACATGAAAATTTTCTCATTTTCTATCATTTTTTGGAGTTCTTCTGGTTGTATAAATTCTTTGAATGTATCAATTCCTTCTTGTGGATACTCAGGGGCTACAAATTCTGAGAATACTTTCCAAACAGATGTAGATGCCAGATTAACTTCTAGAGGTTTTATAGATTTGATTTTCATCTCAAAAACTCAAAGAATTAGTAAAGAAAATAAATAATTAATTTTAACTTAAAGACTTGCAGATCTCAACTGCTTTCTCAGCAGCTTCTTCCATAGATATCTCAAATGGAATTCCTGCATCACGTAAAATACGCTGACCTTCTTTTTCATTTGTTCCTGTAAGTCTGATAACAATTGGAACTTTATGATCTGCATTATTTAAAACAGTTATAACTCCATTTGCAACATCGTCAGCTCGGGTTATTCCTCCAAGCACATTTAAAAAGATTACTTTAACGTTTGGTTCGCTTAAGACAAGATTTATTGCACGTGCAATGCTTTCTTGTGACGCTCCACCTCCAATATCTAAAAATGTGGCTGGTTTTCCTCCGTAAAGGTTAATCATGTCCATACCTACCAGAGTAAGCCCTGCTCCATTTCCGATTACTGCAATATCGCCGTCAAGGGTAACATATGCAAATTCTCCTTTTTTAGCTTCTTCAAGGTCTGCAAACTCTTTATGTCTCCAGAGAGCGTCATCATCGATTCCGAATTTTGCATCTGCTGCAATAAGTCCTTCTGGAGTTAAGACAAGTGGGTTAATTTCTGCAATGGTTGCATCGTATTTATCAAATACATTAAACAATTTCAGGATGAACGCGCCCATTTTTGAAATCAATTCATTTGGAATGCCCATTTTTCTTGCAATTTCCCGTGCTTGATAGGGTAAAAACTCATCTAAAGGATTAATATGGTATTTAACTATTTTTTCAGGGCTTTTTTTAGCCACTTCTTCGATTTCCATACCACCTTCAGTACTTGCCATTATAACCGGCTTTTTAGCAGACCTATCCATTATCACGCTTATATAAAACTCAGACTGGATGTTAACTTTTTCTTCAACAAGCAGTTTGCCTACTTTTTCGCCTTTTATTTCAGTGCCTAAAAGCTCTTTTGCAACTTTTTCGGCTTCTTCTGGAGTATCTGCAAATTTTATTCCACCTGCTTTACCCCTGCCTCCAATAAGAACCTGGGATTTAAGTGCAACTGATTTACCTAATTTTGCTGCAGCTTCTTTTGCTTCCTCCGGGCTTTCTGCAACGTAACTTTCAGGTACAGGAATACCTTCATTTTTAAATATTTTCTTAGCACTGTATTCGAAGCATCTCAAATTTAATCCTCTCCAATAAGGTCCATACCAGCTTCAAATGCAGCGATGTTCTTTTCTTCGGTTCCTTTTGGTACACTTGCTGCAATTGCATCTCTTGCAGCTTCCTCTGATACTACTTTAGTTGCTTTTACTATGGCCCCAACCATAACGATGTTGGCCACGATGTTGAGTTTAATCTTTTGTGCTGCAGTTCTTGTTGCTGGAGCTTTAATATAATTGATATTATGTTCTTCGATGAATGATGATATATCTTCTTCTTTTATCATATCTGGATCAACTATTAAAGTTCCGCCGTCTTTAAGATCATCTAAGTAAGCCATTAATGCTTCATTGGACATTGCAATGAATATTTCTGGCTTTTGAACTTTAGGATAGTCAATCTCGCTGTCGCTTATTACTACTTCTGTCTTTGAAGCTCCACCTCTTGCTTCAGGACCGTAGGATTGTGTTTGAACAGCAAATATGTTATCATAAAGAGAAGCTGCTTTTCCAATAACAATACCGGCCAGTATTATTCCCTGACCACCAAATCCAGCAATTCTTATATCTTTCCGCAATTTAATCCCTCGTTACTATTTTTAACTTTTATAAGCTGCTTTAATTGATTCTGAGGGAGTTCCGTTTTCACATTTTTCATTTACAAGTTCACAAAGCCTTTCTGAGTATTCTGGCAGGCTTTTATCAACAAATTCTCCCACAATTATTTTTCCTTCTAGTTCTTCTTCACTCATGTTTACAGCTTTTTCCTTCAGGATACTGTTCTTTTTCATGAAGTCCATCATTTCAAGTGGAGTTCTCATCCTGTTTTTTCTTCCGAAATAGGTTGGGCACTGTGAAATAACTTCAATGAATGAAAATCCTTTATTTTGTAAACCTTTCTTAATGGAAAGTGAAAGAGGCATGGCATGAGTTGTGGTCCACCTTGCAACATAGGTTGCTCCTGCTGCAGTTACTAGCTCTGCCAGGCTGAAAGGCCTTTCAAGAGCTCCATATGGGGCAGTACTTCCATAACTACCCTTTGGTGATGTTGGACTAATTTGTCCTCCTGTCATCCCGTAAATACTGTTATTTATACATATTACAGTGAGGTCTATATTTCTCCTTGCACCATGAATCAGGTGGTTACCTCCAATAGCTGCAGCATCACCATCTCCTGTAAATACAACTACATCAAGGTCAGGATTTGCTAATTTAACCCCTGTTGCAAATGTAATTGGCCTCCCATGTGTTGTATGGAGCGAATCACATTTAACATAACCCGGTATCCTTGAAGAACATCCTATTCCCGATACCATTACGATGTTATCAAGATCAAATTCTGCCATGTTCATGCCGTTAAAGAACGTGTTCATCACTATTCCATTTCCACATCCGGCACAAAATATATGTGGGAGTCGTTCTTTCCTTAAATAATCTGTAAAACGACTTCCTGTTAGTGTAGTAGCCATTTTTTCATCTCCTGGACTTAAATAATTTATTTTAATAATCTGATTATTTGCATGATTCTATTTTATTCAATATTTCGCCTGGAAGATGCATTTCTCCCCCTATTTTTGGGAGTAGTTCTACATCCGCAGCTCCGCATATAACCCTTTCTACTTCATGGACCATTTGTCCAAGGTTCATTTCTACAACAAATACTTTTTTAGCCCCTTCTGTTGCAGATTTAACTATTTCCTCAGGGAACGGCCATACAACTTCTAATTTAATATGTCCTGCCTTAATACCCTTTTCTCGCGCCTGTTTAACTGCGGTAATTGCAGATCTGGAAGGTGCACCATATGAAATCACAATAATGTCAGCATCATCAGTATATAATTCTTTAACTCTGCTTATTTTATCTCTGTTTTTAAGTATTTTATTACAGAGCCTATTTACAAGTTTTGAATGAGTTTCTGGACGTGATGTATCTGGGTAACCTCTTTCATCATGCGTAAGTCCAGTAATATGCATTTTATAACCTGCTCCAAATGGAGGCATTGGTGAAACACCTTCAGGGTCTGCTTTGTATGGTAAAAACGCCTCTGGCCCTTCTTCAGGCATTCTTCGAGGGGTGATTTTAACATTATCCGGTACTGTGATTTTTTCCCTCATGTGCCCTACAATCTCGTCACCCATTACTAGAACAGGTACCCTGTATTCTTCTGCTAAATTAAAAGCTTCCACTGTAAAATCAAAACATTCCTGTACAGAAGATGGTGAAAGGGCTATTAACTCGTAATCTCCATGTGATCCCCATCTTGCCTGCATCATATCTCCCTGGGCTGCCATTGTGGGCTGTCCAGTTGAAGGACCTCCCCTCTGCATGTTAACGATTACAAGTGGAGTCTCTGTCATGGCAGCGTAACCTATGTGTTCCTGCATTAAGGAAATTCCAGGCCCGGATGTTGCAGTCATTGCTTTTTGACCGCCCCATACGCCACCTATAACTGCACCAAGTGCAGAAATTTCATCTTCCATCTGTATAAATGATCCTCCTTCTTTAGGTAAAAATACAGCCATATCTTCGGCAATTTCGGTGGAAGGAGTTATTGGATAACCAGCAAAGAATCTGCAGCCTGCTTTAATAGCACCTCTTGCGCATGCTTCGTTACCCTGTATGAAATAATTTTCAGTATTCACCATTTTAACGTCTCCAATTTAATTATTTAGGTTATTCTTCTTTCTCTTCAACTCGTATAGCTTGATCTGGGCACATTAATGCACATAAACCACATTTGGTGCATCGTTCTTCGTGCTCCGGAGTTGGAAGACGAACTCCCTTTTTATTAGGTTTTTTTGATTGTTCATAAACCTTAAAGGGGCAAAATTCTGTGCATATATTGCACCCCTTACATAGTTCTTTATCTACTTTTATCATGTTATCACTGGGAAGTTTATAAAAGAATAGAATTACAATAATAGAATAATCTTAAATGAATATGTGTTGGTAGTTATATAAAAATAAATGTATCATAAATTATGTCAATAATTCTTATTTTTTGAAACAGACGCAATAACCTGATTCAGTTTTGTATACTGAAAGTTCTTCTGTCGCGACAAAATCGTATAAAACGCCAGCAATATCTACATAAAAAAACCATTCTCCAGTTTCATTGTGAATCATGGCGATTAACATCTCTAAATAGTCCTGTAACGGTTGGCAAAATAGAGTGTTTTGATCTAAACCTTTTTTATCTGCTTCATGTTTAAGAACTTCTTCCATCTCAGTATCGGATGGTTTAAGTTTCTTCCATATATCTACACATCTTATAGCAAATTTTAGGTCTTCATACATTTTTAAACTATCCATGAAGTCACCTCAAAAAAGTATTATTACCGTGGAATTTTTACTGTATTTGTTTCTCATCAATATTCAACATATATCAAAGGATACTTCAAATCCTCAACAATCCCCAATAAAATCAAGGATTTTGATAGCTGTCGAAAAATCTTCGATTTTTCGGGATTTGAAAATTAAAAATTTTTGATGTTTGCGGAACATAGTTCCGCAACCGTAAAAATCTATGATTTTTGGCAGGTTGATCAAAAACACCATGTAATCCATTAAATTTAGTCATCTATACTTTCAATATACATCAAAGGATACTTCAAATCTTCTATATA
>JAEYQZ010000164.1 GCA_023409695.1 Methanobacteriota archaeon
TTCAAATGGTTCACAAAACGCCTGAATGGAGGCATCGATGCGAATTTTGTTTGGCATGCTTTCACTGGTGTCCAGAGGGGGCAATTACCAGCAGTGAACTTAAAAACACCTTAAAATATCATCATCCTGATGTGAAAATTTCGGATATGGTGGTAAGGGATTAAAATGTAAAGTAATGATTTTTATGAGCACTGAACTTTACTATTTCTCAGGAACTGGAAATTCATTACATGTAGCTCTGGAATTACAAAAACGAATTCCAAAAACAGAATTAATGCCGATAGTGAGCTTTTTAGATGGGAATACCATAAAAACCAGCGCAAAAACAGTGGGGATTGTGTTTCCTATTCATCTTGCAATGGCCCCTCCCATTGTAATTGAATTTTTGAAAAAGATGGACTTAAAATCAGCAGAATATATATTTGCAATTGCAACACGTGAAGGCAGTCAGCACAGGGCGTTTACTGATTTTAAAAAAGTACTGGGCAAGAAGGGTAAAAATCTAAATTCCTATTTTACTTTGAATATGGCAAGCAACGACCCCAAGTTTAAAAACTGGCACCAGGCAGCAGCAGAAGAACTGGCAGATATAGAATCAGAAGTTCAAAATAATCTGGAATACATCCAAGATATTATTTTAAACAAAGATGAAAGTCATGAAAAAGACACTCAGTATACTGTTCCTATGCCTCTTTTCCTGATTTTCTCTCTGGTCCTTCCAGTTCTTAATAAATTTTATAATGTCGAGTTTTATGCTAATTCAAAATGTACAGGTTGTGGAACCTGCGAAAAGATTTGCTTATCTGGCAAGATAAAGATAGTCAATGGAAAACCAGCATGGCAGAAAAAGGTAAATAGTTTTTTCTGCCATGCCTGTCTGAATTACTGCCCAGAACAAGCGATTCAAATTAAATCTAACCGCTTTTTAAAGTCTTACACTAAAGAAAATGGTAGATATTCTCATCCATATGCAACAGCAGATGATATTGCAGGACAAAAATAATTTAAAGTATTCTGACGATTAAATAATGTAATATGGGTGATTAAAGGTTTTATGGGCAAAAATCAAATAATTAGATGAGTATTGTATGCTATTTGTAAATTTAAAAAAGTGCCTCTGTGATAAGTATGATTAAAAGTATATACGGCAATTTTTCAAGACTCATGAATCCCTCTTTGAGGGAATAATCCACAGATCATTCTATGCATATTATGTCAGTTTGCCATAGGAAGATTGGGTATGAATAAATTTATAAGGAAGTTAATTTGAAAAAAATATAAATGAAGCTCATGAGATACTTTGAGTCTGATTTACAGGAGTTCCTATGAAGAAAGTGTTTTTGTGGTGGTTAATAGCAGGTAGTAAAGGCGGAGAAAATCGTGCCAGAATAATACTTGAATTAAATAGAAGACCATATAATGCTAATAAACTTGCTCAAAAGCTTTCTCTTGATTATAAAACAATAAGGCACCATATAGATGTTTTAGAGGAAAATAACCTGGTAAAATCCACTGGAGAAACGTATGGTGCATTATATTTCCTCTCTGATGAAATGGAAAAGGGATTCGATATATTCCTGGAAATTTGGGAAGAATTTAAGGAATGATAAAATTAGAAAGAAAAGGTAAAAAACATGTTAATGGAAATTAATTTATTTGGACTGCCAGATATAATACCTACTTTGTTAATACTGGTTAAATACTCTGCTTTAATAACAAGCATTGCAAATATCTGCCTTTTAGCAGGTATGCTCTATGTATACATGGAAAGATACCTGAAAGTTAAGTCCAAATTCACCACAACTCTGGTTTTATTCGCATCACTTTTTCTGATTCAAAACATTTTATTTTCAGTTTATTTCTTATTCAGCATCCCTGAAACTCTTTTCAATGCTATACTTCCTTTTATATTTTTGGGCCTTGAATTTGCAGCCTTAGTATTGCTTTTAATGGTAACAAGGGAATAATTATTAATATTTTTTTAGTATACTCTTTAATAATTTGAATTTTTTTAACTGAAGGATTTAAATTCATTTTTAAAATATAAATTCATCGATTTTTTGGGAGGGAATTTGGAGGGAAATCCCACAATAATGTGAGGAAAATTTGGAAAAATTACTTTTAAGAGTTTAAACAAGATTTAAGTAGTCAATGAATTATAAAAAAATGAAACACATTGACCAAATTGTAAATTAGATAAAAAAACATCATTTGCGTTTTAGAATTCAAATAGGGGCAATTAGAATGATTAATACTAAAGAAATTAAATCGGTCAAACTGACATCGTTTACAAAGATGACAGCTTCAATTTATGGAGTTTTGGGCTTTATTGCAGCTTTAGTGATGTTAATAGCGTTAATAATCATGCAGGCTGTAGGAGTTATTCCTCAATTGCCACCTCAATTGGGACAGCTTAATTTTGTAACTGAATTAGGAATACCTTTACTTGTACTCCTTCCAATAGGCGCGTTTTTCATTACAATAGTAGTAAGTCTTTTCTCAGTAATGCTTTACAACACGTTAGTACCAAAATTAGGCGGTATAAAATTAGAATTAGAAGGTGAAGATGTAGTAAAAATTCCGGTAATTTCTTTTTCCCTGATTCTATCAGCAATAGGGGCTATATGGGCATTTATCGTAGGATTATTAATGGCGGCATTGGTTGTACCAATGTTTTCAGTAATAAGTACTCCTTCTATAGCAGCTAATGTCACAGATAATTTAACTGACACTGCTGGAACAACAGTAATAAGTATTTCTTCTATAACAACTAATATCACAACTAATTTAACTAATACTACTGGAACAACTATACCAGACGGCACATTTGGAACAGCAGGAATAATATTGGCCTTGTTGTTAGTAATAGGACTGCCTATACTGGTATTCGTATTTGGATTTATATGGAACGCATTATTTGCACTATTTTATAACTACTTAGTCACCAGAGTAGCTAAAATTAAGTTAGAATTCGCGAATATAGCTGGAAGCTTACATGAACTTAAACACATACCTGTAATATCAACAGCCCTGGCTGTGGCCCTAGTTTTCACATTATTAGGGATAATATTGGGTATCTTAAATGAGAATTATGCAGGATTTATAACCAATTTTGTGTTTTACTTCATTCAAACAGCATTAATTGCGCTTTTATACAACTACCTGGCACCTAAGATTGGCTCAATTAAAATCAATATGGAATAATGAATTTAATTCAAGTTCACGACACCTCCGTGAAAATAGTAACCTGGTCCATGGAATTGTAAACATCTGGGTTCACATCATGGATCAGGACTTTCAAAAACCAAAACAAATGGAAAGGAGTTTTGGAAAAATGAAATCAATACTAATTTTATATTCTTACCACCACCATAATACTGAAAAGATAGCTAAGGCAATTGCCCAAGTTTTAAGTGCAGATATCATACTGCCGAAGGATGTAAATCCCGAATCACTTCAAGATTATGATCTCATCGGTTTTGGTTCTGGAATATATAGTGCAAAACATGATGAATCTCTGCTTAAACTTGCAGATAGATTATCTGAAGTTAATAATAAGGATGCATTCCTTTTTTCAACTGCAGGAATAACTGGGAAATCCAAAATCGCAAAAGATCACTCTACGCTCAAAGATAAACTGGAATCTAAAGGTTATACAATTGTTGATGAATTCCAATGTAAAGGTTTTAACACCAATAGTTTTCTTAGACTATTTGGAGGAATGAATAAGGGTAGGCCTAATGCTCAAGATCTCAAATATGCGGAAGAATTTGCTAAAAGTCTAATTTCAGAAGGACCAAGACAAAATACTAGATCCGGAATTAGCTGGAAATAGGAGGTAAGCAACTTAATCAAATACAACAGTGAGGAATGGCAATATTAATGGTAATTCCTATTTTTATGGTTTTCATGTCTCGTTATTGCATTATTTAATAAATCGCTGTTAAACATTATCTATATTCTTGTTTTTAATCTCTTGGATGCCTACATACGTGGCTTATGACAAATTTTTGATAGTTGTAGAGTTTGTGTTTAATGTAATAGTATTTTGCATGGAATTAGATCCAAAATGAATATATTATTATCCATATTGACAGATTATATTCATGGCAATTGATAGTCAAAATTGGAGAGAAAAATATGCCGCAGGAAATCAAAACAATTGAATTGCCCATTAAATTAGGATTAATTAAATTGGGTAGTGTAAACTGTTACCTTGTAAAAAACGGTAATGATTATGTATTAATTGATACAGGGCCTTCAAATAAACGTTTTGATATTGAAAAAGAACTGGAAGATGAGGGCTGCGCACCTGAAAACCTTAATCTTATAATCTTAACTCATGGTGACTTTGACCATACTGGTAACGCTGATTATCTACGTGAAAAATTCGATGCAAAGATAGCCATGCACTATGGGGATTTAGAAATAGTCAAGCATGGAGATATGTTCTCCAACAGAAAAGGTAATTTTCTAATTAAAATGTTAGCTCCTATTCTCTTTAGCTTTGGTAAATCAGAGAGATTTAGGCCTGATCTGCATATAGATGATGAACACAGCTTCTCAGAATATGGTTTTGACGCTAAAGTTATCTATCTTCCTGGGCACTCTAAAGGTTCTATAGGGATTCTTACAGATGATGGTAATCTATTTTGTGGGGATTTGCTTACAAATAATAAAAATCCAACTTTAAATTCTATTATTGATGATAATGAAGAGGCTAATGTCAGTGTTGAAAAATTAAAAAGTCTGGAATTAAAAACAGTTTATCCTGGACACGGTAAACAATTTTCTATGGATGAATTAGTGGAAAATAAAAATGAAATTAATTAATGTTATTTAATGACTGGTTATCTAGTTCTGATTAAAGCTCATTTTAAAAGTTAATTTTATTTTTTTAATTAGTTGATATTAATTATTTCACATTCTAATTTTGTATTTATTCAAGTACTGATCTGGAAGAGATCTGGAAATAAACTAGAACTGATCTTGAAAAGAACTGGAAAAATCTTTTTATTCCTTATCAAATCTATTTTAAACTGTAAACCGATAAAAAAGTCAAATTTGATATTTTTATTCTAATTGAAGAATTTTGACTTATAAATAAGTAAAGATGGAGGTTTAAAATGGAATATGCTATTTGGACCCAGGGCCTTACCAAGAGCTATGGAGATTTTACTGCAGTGGAAAATTTAGAACTTAAAGTGCCTGCAGGTAAGGTCTATGGGTTTTTAGGAAGGAACGGATCAGGAAAGACAACCACAATCCGAATGATTATGGGCCTTATTAAGCCCAATGGGGGCTATATTAAAATATTTGGTAATGAAATCAGCAGAAACCGTGCTGAATATCTGCAAGATATTGGTGCCATAATAGAAACACCAGGTTTTTATGGGAACCTTTCTGCCTATGAGAACCTTGAAATAACAGCTAATATGTTTAAAGTTGAAAAAAACAGAATTAAGGAGGTTCTTGAAACTGTCGGCTTGTCAAATATTGGAGATAAGGATGTTAGTAAGTTTTCTTTAGGTATGAAGCAGAGGCTGGGGATAGCCAATGCGCTTGTTCATTCTCCTCGAATTCTTATTCTTGATGAACCTACTAATGGTCTAGATCCTGCAGGGATAATTGAAATGAGGAAATTAATCCGCCAGCTGTCTGGATCAATGGGAATAACAGTTTTTGTTTCGAGCCATTTACTAAGTGAAGTACAGCAAATCGCAGATTATATAGGAATCATTGACAGTGGGCATCTTTTAAAACAGGGTGGAATGGAACTGATCAACTGTAATGAACAGAGTTTCCTGGTGGTTGAAACAGATCAGTTAAAAAGAACAGCCGAGATAATTGAATCTCTTGATTTTGATTTCAAAAAAGTTAATAATGGATTTAAAGTATTCTGCGCTCGTGAAGATAATGTCGCCATTAATGAAAAGCTGGTTGGAAATCAAATAAATGTTTACAACCTTGAATCTGTTTCTAAAACATTAGAAGAGAGATTTTTAGGGATTACAAACGAGAATCATCAGGTGGTATCATGATTAATTTAATGCGATCTGAATATAAGAAGTACAAAGGCACTTATATCTACAGTCTGGGACTTTTAGGGATGATATCTCCGGTAATCCTCATTACCATAGGTACTTTCATGACTCGGGAAGACCTGATTACCCAAGGAATTTATTCCTGGCACTCATTTTTTGGAAGGCTGGTTGCATTTTTCGTGTATTTAATTGGACCTCTTCTCACGTCATTTATTGCAATAAGCGCAGTTTCTCATGAATATCAGTCTCATACCATGGGAAATATATTAACTACGCAATATTCACGGTCAAAAATTATCCTGGGGAAATTAGGTTACATTTCTCTCCTGATACTTGCTCTGTATGCCTGTGTAGCTTTAACCAACATCCTATGTGCATTTATTCTGGGTTTTACCATAACTGGCACAGAATTAATAGATTATACTAGTTATTTATTGCTGGCGGGAGTAACTACCCTGGTCATCGTGCCCCTGGCCCTGTTATTGACTCTTATATTCAAGAGCTTTATTCCAGCTATGATAATTTCAGTGGCAGGAATTATACCTAATTTTGCGGTTTATCATTGGGATAAGTGTTACTTATCTCCATGGGGCGTTCCAGAAGTGATTGTGCTAAAAGCATCCGGATTCTTAAATAGTATAGATGTTATTTATCCATTGACATCTATTTTAGTGTATGCGGGGGTTTTTATCAGTGCTCTTTTAATTTACTTCCATTATTCCGACCAGTATTAAATCACAGAGGCTTATTTTTAAGCCTCTTAAATATTTAATAGAAATAGAGAAACATAAATCTGATAACCTTAATATAATTTTAATAGGATACAATTAAATTTAGGGTTTTTTTAGAGAGGTTAACATGAGAAGGTTGCTATGGTATTTGATTGCAGGGACCAGGGGAGGCGTGAACAGGGCCAAAATAATAAAACTCTTAAAGGAGAGGCCTTACAATGTTAATCAACTTGCCGAAATTATTAAAGTGGATTATAGGACTATAAGATATCATATGGATGTTTTAGAAGAAAATGAGATAGTTACCTCTGCTGGAGAAAAATATGGGATGCTATATTTCTTATCCCCCAAAATGGAAGAAAATTATGAGACTTTCCTCACGATCTGGGAAGAGGTCGTGAAAAAATAATCAATAAATTCATTAAAGGAGTTAAAAAATGGCAGTTAGCAATACAATTGATTTATGGACGCTATATATTGCAGCTATTATAGGAATTGGTAACGTCAGCTTGTTACTGGTATTATTTAAAATTTACTGGCAGAATTACGGGGAAATAAAATCTAAATTTAATTTGGGGCTGTTATTCTTTGCAGCTTTCCTGATACTTCAAAGTGTCTTTTTAGCAGTCAGCATACTTTTCCACGGCGGTTTTAACCGTGGAACCGGTGTTATTCTAATTATAAATAATGCAATATTATTTGTTGCCCTTTCTATACTCTTGAAGATTACCTGGTAATCTTAAAAAGAGTATAACTTATTTTTTAATGTATTTCAAAGTGAAAAAAAATCTTGAACAGATCTGGAATAAAACTGGAACTGATCTTGAATTAACCCGGTTTAAATCTGAAATAAACTTGAAAAAACTATTTTTAAAACTTATTAGACAAAAATAACTACGAAATAGCAAAAATGAACATAATACAAATTATTTCGTAGTATTGGGCTAATCTTGGGGCCAATATTTAAAAATTAAATAAGGAGGAAATTAATGTCTAACTGGCTAATGAGTTTTAGAAATTTAAAAAGGCGCCGCTTACGTACTGTTTTCACGATATCAGGTATACTGGTTGGAATAGCTTTAATGGTAGTTTTACTTGCCATGCTTAATGGTATGGACACTAGATTAAATGAACAGGTCAGGGGATTAACTGGGGCCGATCTTACTGTTTATAATTCCACAACTCAAAGTGGAGGGGGACAGGGATCTCAATCATTCATAATTCAACCCTATGACAATATAAATGAAACAAATGCTGAGATTGTTAAAAATATTTCAGGTGTTGACGCAGTATCTTCCACATTAACCTTTAATGGATTTGCAAAGAGTTCAAATAATGACACTCAGCTGCGGATAAATGGAATAGAACCTGATTCGTATAATTATGTGGCGGGAGGTATAAATGTTGTAAATGGTTCTTCATTGAAACAGGGAGATAATAACTCGATTGTAATTGGAAAGTCAGTAAGTACTGCCCTTGGAATTGGGATGGATGATAAAATTTC
This sequence comes from Methanobacteriota archaeon, assembly GCA_023409695.1. Lineage (GTDB taxonomy): Archaea > Methanobacteriota > Methanobacteria > Methanobacteriales > Methanobacteriaceae > Methanobacterium_D. The sequence continues at coordinate 8,280 of JAEYQZ010000164.1, forward strand.
CATTGGCCGTAATGAGAAAGATACTAAAGAATTCACGGTAGTTGGAATATATGAAACTGGTATGGGGATAATGGATGCTGCAGGATATATATCTTTAGATGCGGCTCAAAATTTAGAGGATAAAGAAGGACAGGTTTCCAATATTCAGGTTAAAACAAAGGATCCAAATGAAATAGATGAAATTACAAATGCAATACCTCAAAAAGTCCATGGAGTTAAAGTTATCACTCAAAAATCCATAATTCAGAAAATGACAGACATGCTAAACACTATCCAGATATTTGTCAGTTCTCTTGGGCTTATTGCCCTTCTTGCAGGAAGTTTTGGAGTAATAAATACTATGTTAATGTCGGTTTATGAAAGAACCCGTGAAATAGGCATATTAAAGGCCATAGGCTCTAGAAACATAGTGATAATGAAAATGTTCCTCATTGAAGCAGTACTAATTGGATTAATAAGCTCAACTCTGGGGTGTGTTTTAGGAACTATAATAATATACACTCTGCCTTTAACAAACGATATTATGGCGCCTATAATCAGCCCATCAATTATAGGAATCGCAATGGTGCTTGGAATTGCAGTAAGTACCATTGCAGGGATTTATCCTGCATGGAGAGCTTCTAAAATGAATATTGTGGAGGCGATAAAAAATGTCTGAAAATATCTTAAGGACAGTTGATCTATCCAAAACATACCGGAGAGGGAAGGTAGATGTCCCTGCATTAAAAAAAGCCAGTATAGAGATAGATGATGGTGAAATAGTTTGTCTGGCGGGACCGTCTGGATCAGGAAAGAGTACTCTCTTAAATCTTCTTGGTGGGGTCGATAAGCCTACTTCAGGTAAGATCATAATTAATGGTAATGACCTTACAAAAATGAGCGAGAATGAACTTTCAGACTTTAGGTTAAGAAATGTTGGGTTGATTTTTCAGTTTTTTAATCTTATCCCAACGTTAACTGCAAAGGAAAATGTTGAATTTCCACTGGTACTTGCTAATGTTCCAAAGGTTGAAAGGGATTCTCGGGCAGTTGAATTACTGGAGCTTGTGGGTCTTGGGCATCGTGTAGATCATAAGCCTGAAGAATTAAGTGGGGGAGAACAGCAAAGAGTAGCTATTGCAAGATCCTTGGCCAATAATCCTTCAATTATAATTGCCGACGAGCCTACTGGTGATTTAGATTCAGATACATCCAGTAAATTTATGGATCTTGTTGAAGATTTAAATAGAAAAAGAGGCCAGACATTTATAATCTCTTCACATGATTCTATGATTATTGAAAGGGTTCCAAGGGTTTATCGGATTAGAGATGGAAGAATCAGTAATTAACTTCTTTTTTTATTTTTTATTTTTATTTTTTGATAGAATCTCTAATTTTTAAGATGATGGGTTATTTACAAAAAATTGATTATGCTTAGATCCTAAATATTGTTTGTTACCCATTCTCTATACTGTTGAAAACACATGATAAATGAAATGGATGGTAAAAATATGGAAAAGAGACCATTTTTAGATAAAAATTCTAAGCCTACTGAGCAAATGCTGCAATCTAAATTTGGAGAAACATATACTTATTATGAAAACCTG
>JAEYQZ010000258.1 GCA_023409695.1 Methanobacteriota archaeon
TCCAGAACTTCATAGCTGCCGTCATCCTTAAGTTCAACTATTAAAAACTGATTTGCTCTACCAAAATGCTGATTTACAAATTTTCCATCGCTAGTTGCAATTGCTAATTTATAGGACATGTTAAGACCTCACTATTAATATAAAATTCATCATATTTAGAATTTCAATAATATAAAATCAAAAAATTTAGTCATGGATTAATGCACACAGCTTAACAATAAAAAATAATTTTTAAGAACATTACTGTTCTTAATCCACTTTAGATCCTGCATCAGGACCCGGCTGTACTGAATAAATTTCCTCTACTTTTAGTAAAACCGCTGCTTTAGGGGCAAGCTGGCTCATTACACTTGTAGCCCAGTCTACAGCATCATCAAAGTATTTACCTGATTCAACTATTTGGGCGGTACCTTTAAACTGGTATGGTGCTTTTGAAGCGTCTCTTACCACTAAACTTGCTTTTGGGTTTTTTTCAAGATTTTTACGAGTTTTATTCAAGTAATTATCCACGATTAAAATCGTATTATCATCAATTGGTCTTGCAAATCCAATTGGTACAACGTTAGGGACTCCATCTGGAGTTGCAGTTGCAAAGAAAACTACATTATCTTTTTCTATAGCATCTTTCATTTCTTCTGTAAGTACCATTTAAATCACCTATGCTATGTATAACAATTGTTAATATATAACAGTTTGCAAAATTTATTTTAAAAAGCGGTGCAACTGACTGAAAATATTAAAGATATAGATCACCATGATAAAATTTATAAAGATTATAACTATAGTTATAAAAGAGGTCAGCTTAAATTAAAATAGTACAAAATTTGGGTCGATGTCAGTTTAAATTTATAGTTTCTAAATCAAACAAATCAGGAGAAATATTATGGTTAATGTAAAATTTTTAGCACGTTTTAGAGATATCACAGGAGAAAGGTCTGTATCCATTGAACACAATGGAAGCATCACAGACTTAATGAACACCCTCACTGAAAAATACGGAAACGAATTTAAAGATGCTTTATTTGACAAAGAAGGAAATCTAAGAGATTACATGAAAATAATCGTAAACGGAGAAGATGTAGAGTCAAGCGGCGGCTTAGAATCAAATGTCGGAGACAATGATGAAGTTGTAATCTTCCAGACCATTGCAGGGGGATAATCCCTTCTTAAATCTTCTTTCAATTAATTTATATATCTATTTTTAAGTCAGACCCATTATGAACATATCTTGTTAATTTTACTACAGTTCTATTCAAATTACCCATTATAAATAACCTAAACTGAAAAATAAAAAGTTCAAGAGAATGAATCTCGAATTTTAATAAATACATTCTTTAAAATTAAAATAAAAAATAATGATTTAAAGTAAAATATCCTCTTTTGGGAATCTTACCTTTGGATTTGGCCCATCAGTACCATATCCCAATAAAACAAGGACAGTAGGTACAATATTAGATGGAAGATCCAGAATCTCAGAATAAGCAGCTGGATCGAATCCTTGAACAATACAAGAATCTATACCCAATGATTTAGCAGCGTAAATTCCCTGTGTCGCTGCAATAAATACATTCTTCTGCGCTTCACAGAGTCTTGCCTCTGGAGGAATACGGCCAGTTAAATTATTCGCAGCCATTTCATAGAATTTAATAGTTTCTTCAGGTGCCCCTCCAGCCTTCATGCCATTTATTATCGTTTCAGCTAGTCCCGGCAGGTCGGTATTAGCGCAGAATACCAGCACGTGAGAACATTCAGCTATGTGCTTTTGATCCATTGAATTCTGATACAGTTTTTCTTTTAATTCGTCATCTGCTACCACTTTGACTTTCCAGGGCTGCAGATTAAGTGCAGAAGGTGAAAGCCTTATCATTTCAAGAATTTCATCTATTTTTTCGTTATCAATTTTTCTGTCTTCATATACTCTAGCAGCATATCTTTCCTGTACTAATTCTTTAAATTCCATTAATACTTCACTCACCTTTTTATTTTTTAATCAAGATTATTTATGAACTTTAAATTATTTAAAACGTGCGATATCGTAAAGTATATATCATACCTGTTGTGAAGCATATCTAAAACATTAAAAAATACTTTAAAAATCGTTTTAAACCTAAATCAAACATTATGAAAATTATCTTATTTTTCAATTTTTACAAGGCAAAATTTTTATATAATAAAATATAACAATTGTTATATAGACGCAGAGTTAGAATCAGGGGGAATTATTCATTCACATAGGTTACTTATCAACCATATATCACACTTCATTTATCTTAAAAAACGAACCTTTAGGGAATTTAAATGATTATGATTTAAAATGGTCGCTGTTTGCCACAGGGCCTGCAATGAAAGATGCATTCGCTTCAGGAAATCTGGACGTAGGTTATATTGGCCTTCCCCCAATTATGATTGGACTTGAAAATGGTTTAAAGGTTAAGTGTGTTGGTGGAGGACATGTAGAAGGAACAGTAATGGTTGCTCCCCATCATTATAAAACTTTTGACGAATTGGGTAGTGTAGATGCTGTCTTAAAGCAGTTTGAGGGGGAAAAAATTGGAACACCATCAAAAGGCTGTATTCATGACGTGATAATACGTGAAATGACTAAAGACCTTAATATTGAAATTAAAAACTTTGCATGGGCAGATTTTATACCTGATGCGATAGAAGAAGTAGAAATAGCCGCAGGTGTTGGAACACCGTCCCTTGCATCAGTCACCTCCAGAAGATTTGCTTCTAAGGTTGTTATTCCACCACATAAGTTATGGCCTTACAATCCAAGCTATGGAATAGTGGTAAAGGAAGAATTAATCGACGAATCACCAGAATTTATAACAGACTTCCTGAAAGCTCATGAAGATGCATGTAATTTAGTAAGATTAAATCCCGAGCAGGCGGCAGAAATAGCTTTAAAAGAAGTTAAAGTTGTTGATAAAGATTTTGTGCTTGATACCTATAAAATATCTCCAAAGTATTGTGCAAGTATTCCTGACGAATATATAGAGTCCACACTTAAGTTTATCCCAGTTCTTCAAAGATTAGGTTATATGAAAGGGGATCTCAAACAGGAAAATATATTTAACCTTGAATTTATTAAAAAAATTCACCCTGAACCTGCTCATTACTAAATAATCCCATAGTTGTATTTATCTTCGAATGTTCAATTCTCTTTCAATTTCGTGATTTATCCTATTTAATTCGTCTTGAACCTGCCCAATATGTTCTTTTTCCTTTTCAGCCTTCTGTTTAAGTTCATTGTATCTATCTTCATCTTTTTGTGGATCAGTGGCCTCTATCTGGTTGTTCCAGTATCCGATCTGTTTTTTAACTGCATCTAAATATTCCATTTCAACGCGTTTCATATTTTTGAGTCTGTTGATACGGATTCTGCTGGTTTCTTCATTCCTTTTTTTATTATAATCTTGCGGAGACATGAGTATATTATGTTTTAATAATTATAAAAAAATTGTGAGAAGTATGAAAAAGTTAAACTAAAAATAGTGAA
>JAEYQZ010000053.1 GCA_023409695.1 Methanobacteriota archaeon
CTTTTTTAGTACCGAAAACTATGAATAGGTATTGTATTCTATTAATAAACAGGGGGCGAGATATTATCTCCAGTATTTTACTTCCAGATTTTTAGAAGTATCGTCCCCCTATCCCCTTTTAGATAACTGTTAAATTGATTATGGAAGATTTTTTTTTGTTTAAATGCGTCATAAGTATTTAATGTTAAAATAAGGCTATTTTGGGATATGTAATATTATGATTATAACTTATAAGTAATTTAATCACATAGAATTCCATGTGCTGCTGTGAAAATAATAAAGACTTTATTTTTCATTAACAATTTTTATGTGGGGGCGTAAAGAGTGACCACCTTCAAGCACCTCGGTTAACTCTTACTCTCCGTATAACTTATTTTGAGGATCTAGTAACTATCAGATGAGATTTTATCATGTTAACCAGAGCAAAAACCCTAATTTAAAATAAATAAGTTATAACTATTTTGCAAGATAAAATCAAATGCTCAGTGAGGATATAGGGCAGTCTATATAATATAATCAAGATTTTAAAATAAGTTATACCCGAAAAATAGTATAGTTTAGCCTTTTAAAGGATATAAGCTTAAAATTTGTCATTGTTTGCATTATCCTTTTAACATTAGGTTAGAAAATTAAGGTATAAAAACTTAGTCATCAAAATTAAATCAAAAAATACTTATTATATTATTTAAATAGCTAAGGCCGGTGATATAATGGTTGTAAAAATAGGAATCATTAAATGTGGTAACATAGGTACCTCTCCAGTACTCGATTTATTACTCGATGAGAGGGCAGACAGACCAAACATAGACGTTTGTGTAATAGGCTCTGGAGCTAAGATGAACCCAGACGAAATTGAAAAAGCTGTACCATTAATGCTTGAAATGGAAAGGGACTTCGTTATATTCATAAGCCCAAACCCTGGTGCACCAGGCCCTGCTAAAGCAAGAGAATTATTATCTGCAGCAGACGTACCTGCAATCATAATTGGGGACGCTCCTGGACTCAGAGCTAAAGATGAAATGAACGAACAGGGATTAGGTTACATCATAGTTAAAGCAGACCCAATGATCGGTGCAAGAAGAGAATTCCTCGACCCAACCGAAATGGCTTCATTTAACTCCGATGTTATAAAAGTATTAGCACTCACTGGAGCATACAGAGTTGTCCAGAACACAATCGACGAAGTAGTAGCTACCGTCGAAGCTGGTAACGAAATAGAACTTCCAAAAGTTGTTATAACAAGAGACAAAGCTGTAGAAGCTGCTGCATTCGGTAGCCCATACGCAAAAGCAAAAGCAATGGCTGCTTACGAAATAGCAACCAAAGTAGCTGATATAGACGTCGAAGGTTGTTTCATGACCAAAGGTGCTGAAAACTACATACCAATCGTTGCATCTGCTCACGAAATGCTCAAAGTCGCAGCTGACTTAGCTACACAAGCAAGAGAAATCGAAAAAGCTAACGACACCGTCGTAAGAACTCCTCACGGTGGAAAAGGCGAAACTCTCGCTAAATGTTGCTTAATGGAAAAACCAGAATAAATTAGTTTATAAGCGGTCTTCGGACTGCTTAAATACTTATTTTTGTACTTATTTTAAATTCAAAAACTATTAATTGAACTATTTCTGAATATTAAATCTATTCTGCTGATTGCTTAAATTATTTTTAGATAAAACAGATATATAATGTATGTAAATAATAATGAGGCACTGATTAGGCACGAATTTATAAAATATAACATAATAGTCGCCATTGATATTAAAGGTGTGAATAACTTGCTTTTTTTAGTTTAATTGAAAAGTTTTCAGTCCATGATAAATTTCTCAAACTATTTGACAGTCAAATAACACAACTATTAAATAATAACTTATGCAAATATAATAAGTAATATAGAACTTCCTTTCAGTTAACAAAACAATCTTAGAAGGTATTACTACATGACTGATAAGACCGAGCAGAAGATTTTAGACGCTGCCTTAAAAATATTCTCTGAAGAAGGATATAAAGGTGCTACTACTCGAGTTATAGCACAGGAATCTGGATTTAGTGAGCTAACATTATTTCGAAAGTTTGAAACCAAGGAAAATCTTTTTAATTCTGTTTTAATCAAAAATAGAGAATATATACTGGAAGAATTGGATTCAATGCTCGCTGATAAGAAATTCGAAGATAATAAAGAGTTTTTAGAGACATTAATAAAAAATTTAGCTAGCTTAATTGAAAATAACTTTGAATTTGTCCATATTCTAGTTTATAATAAGCGTCAAACTGCAGGGGATATATTGATGGAGGTTATAACTCATATCAGTCAGTATATAGAAAAAGTTTCTCCAGAGGAGTATACTGACTCTCAGGTGTTCGCTTTAAACATTTTCTCATTTGTATATTTCGTTGTTTTTGATAAAAACCGACGTAACTTTTTTGATTGTGATAAAGCAATTAATGAATTTATAGATCACTCTGTAAAATGTTGTAATATAAGTTGAATTTTATTATTTATTTCACTTTAACTATTATTAATCATTTTAACTTGCTCTGAATATTAGTCAGTACTTGCAAATATTGTAATATATTATTTACTGGTGGTAACAACTTTATATTTTGAAATTAGCCAGCCAAAATCTTTAAATAAAGATTTAAATAGATATAACTGAGAGTATAATTGTTTTCTTTAATCATATAATTGGAATGGATTTTACAGTGGTTACTTATGACGGGTGAAACTGAAAAAAAAATTTTAGAGGCTGCTCTAAATTTATTCGCAGAAAAAGGCTATACTGGGGCTACTACTCGGGTTATAGCAGAAAAAGCAGGCGTTAGTGAGTTAACGCTTTTTAGGAAATTTAAAACTAAAAAAAATCTTTTTGATACACTTATAGCTCAAAATCTTGAAAAAATGAAAAAAGACCTTGAATCAATACTTATAAACAAAAAATTTAATAGTCCTGGTGAATTTTTAGAAACTTTCATCAGAAATTATATAGAATCAATTGAAGAAAATTTTGAAGTCTTCTTTTTAGTTATCAACGACAGTACTGGGCAATTTGAACAATCCCTAGCAGAGTTTTTCAGGGAATCTGCAGAATATCTTAAAAAAAATATTGGAAATAGTAACTTAGATCCTGAGACGTTTGCCCTTACAATAGCTGGATTTACTTACATCGTTTGCATTGAAAAACATAAAGGGCGCACTATATTTAATCAGGAAGAAGTGATAAAGAATTTTATAAATAACTCTGTTCAGTGTGTTCAATAATCCATTTTTGGATTTTAATTTTTTAATCTTTTTGTTATACAATTAACAAAACTCTTAAAGAATAATTTTAAAGAATAATTTAATGTAATGATTACTGTAATTCTCTTTAATGTTAAAAAAGCATTCCATAAGTGATTATATGGCTGATGAAACTGAACAAAAAATTTTGGAAGCAGCTTTAAAAATGTTTTCCCAGAAAGGTTATATTGGTGCCACTACCATTTCTATAGCAGAAAAGGCAGGTTTCAGTGAAAAAACCCTTTTTAGGAAATTTAAAACTAAAAAAAATCTTTTTAATACAGTTATTACTGAAAATAGCAAAAGATTCAAAAAAGATTTTAATTTAATTAGCACCGATACTGAATTTGAAAGTCCTAAGGATTTTTTAGAAGTAGTGATCAAAGATATCGCGAACTTAACTGATAAATATTATGAATATGTTAATTTGGCAATGAATGAAGGCAGTAGAATTCCTATAAATAACGCAGCACAGGAAATTCCCTATTATCTTGCAGAGTACATGGAAAAGAATATGAAAAGCAGGGATATAGACTATCGAATATTTGCAGCTACTATACTGTCATTTATTTATATTTTAATAGGTGATAATTATCATGGACGAACTTTCATGGATCGAGAAGAGGCCATAGATAAATTTATAAATAATTTATCCTTCTGTGTCCGATAATAAGTTTATTATATAATATTTATCCCTAAATACATCTTAATTGATTTTTTAAACAGAACTATTGTTTGAATGACTATTTTAGTAAAATTTATATGTCCGTCAGTACTGACAGAGTACTAAGGGAGGTATCATTAATTTGAAACCTTTCGAATAAAAGTAGGGGGACATTTTTATGGATAAGAGGCTGATATTTGGGATAATTATCGCAATAATAATTATAATAGGTCTTGGGGCATATATGGGTACTCAGAATCAGGAAAACATAAAACTTGCAAATGTTTCTAATGGAACAACAGATTCAAACAGTGTTAACACTAGCACAGATCAAAATTCCAATCAGGTGAATAATACAAACAAACAAACTGTTAAAGCAAAAACTGTAATCTGTCCAGCATGTCATGGCACTGGATTGAGTTATTGTATGGGCTGTCAAGGTACTGGAGTTGAAACATGCGGTGCTTGCGGCGGCGATGGAAAAATAAA
>JAEYQZ010000272.1 GCA_023409695.1 Methanobacteriota archaeon
AATTAAATGGTAGAAAGTATATGGCTCTTTTTCACCCAGCTGCAGCATTGTACTCACGTGTACTTTTACCTCAATTAAAAGAGGACATGGTAATTCTTAAAAAAGCTGTTGAACAGTAATTATTGGGAGTTATCCATCATTTTTTGCAACATTTGGGCATTTTTGGGTGCATTTGCATGGTAATCATTGTTAAAGTAACAAAATATATGATCTGAATTTGATTCTTTTAGCTTATCTGCCCATTTTTTCAATTCTTTATCAGAATAAAGATAATGATATTTTTCACTTCCAACTCCATGAAATCTAACGTAAGTGATATTCGTTGTTACTATAAGATCATCTGGAAGATTAGCAGATGAAACAGAACAAAATCCTACTTCAAATTCGTTTAATAAGTCGTAAACTTCTTCATCAAACCAGCTAGGATGTCTAAATTCTATAATATTATTTTTGGAAATATCAAATTGTTCGACGGCATTTTTTAAAAAATCAATATCTTTTGATTTTTGGGGAGGAATCTGAAATAATATACATCCTAATTTTTCATCAAGGATTTTTGCAAGACTATAAAAATGATTCACTGTACTTTGCGTGTTTTTGAATCTTCTTCTATGTGTAATAACCTGATTGGCTTTTAGAGTAAGCTTAAAATTATCTGGTGTTTTATTATACCATCCTTCAATGGTCTTTTCACTTGGAAATCGATAAAAAGTGTTGTTGATTTCTACAGTGTTAAACTGTTTGGAGTAGTATTCCAACCATCTTGACTTACTCAGTTTTTCGGGATAAAATTCTCCTGCCCAGTCATTATAATACCATCCGGAGCAGCCTAAAAAATAGCTAGTTCCCATAATTTCAGCGGCTTCTGAGATGAGAATATTTTATATCGTGTTTTTCTTCGTAATTTTCCCAAGCGGTAGCAACCTCTTTATCTTCATGCTGTAAATAGTTCAATATCTCATTTCGAATAGCGCGTGCTTGTATTTGGTCTCTTTCTGTTGCTACTTCTATTGCTCGAGTATATGTATCGTTAATTAAGCTCTTCTTTTCTTCAACATTAAATCCTGCCTGTTTAACTGCATTTTCAATGGATTTTTTTATTTTTTCTTCATTAAATGGTTCTTTTTCTCCACCTCTTTTTATAATTTCTTTCAAATTAACACCTCCAATTATATGAATCAATTTTAGTTCTTGTACTTGATTTTAAGATTATTCCCAAATATTCATTCTTTGTAGATTATGCCGTGTTTTAATTCATAATTTCGCCATGCTTTTGCAACAGGAACCTGATCTTCGTCCCATTCCTGTTCAAGGTCATTTATTACTATGTTGCGTATTTTTGCTGAGGATATTTCGTCCTTATCTTGTACTGCTTGATTTACATCATTAATGGTTTTATCTATGAGTCTTTTTTTGGCCTGTGTTCTATATCCTGCATCTCTAACTGCACTTTCAACAGAGTTTTTTACTTTTTCTGGACTAAAAGGCTCTTTTTTACCGTTCCTTTTAACTACATCAGTCATAGATTCACCCCTTATATAATGACAAAATAATCAAAAACTAAAAATAAAAAAAACATTTGTAGATAATTCTATTTTTAACTAAATTATCTAAAATAAGCATATAATTATCTGTTTATGGTTAATGGTGGGGAGTTTAGTTAGTTCTCCCCTATAAATGGTATTACCTTCTTCGTCTGCCGCTTTCTTCATAGTGAATTCCATGCTCTTCTTCGTAATTTCTCCATGCCTGTCCAACGGTTGTTTCTCCAGCTTGCTCTTCATCTTGGTCTAAGTCATTTATTACTATATCTCTTATTTCGTTTGTTCGTACTTCATCTTTGTTCATTACTTGCTGTTTTACATCGTTTACTGTATTATCAATTAAGCCGCTTTTTTGTTGTGGGTTTAATCCGGCATCCCTAACTGCACTTTCAATGGATTTTTTTACCTTCTGTTCGCTAAATTGCTCTCTTTTTCCATTACTTTTTATAACATCTGTCATAAATTCACCTCCACTTTATGAAAATCATTTACATGATTTATCATATTACTTTATAATTTAGTATTACTTATTGGAGTGATTTATGAACATCTATCTATAAAAAAGTTTAGATCAAATTATTTTTATTGGGGAAATTATCGAAAAATGAGCTGCTAAATGAGGGTATATGGTGTTTAAATGCCATATTGCCATTTATTTCAAGTTTATATCCATTTAAAATTAGATTTAATATATCTGTTATCTATCATACATCTGTAAAATTTCGTTTGAGCTTGTGGCTTGTTCCGGAGATTTTTCTTCTCGCCACCTTATGAATCTGGGAAATCTTAAAGCTAAACCTTGCTTTTCAGATTCATTCCAGTTACAGGTATGAACAGGGCTTTTAGTAATCTCTGATCCAAGTACTTCCACCACATATTTGGGAGTAAACCAGAAATCAGGGTTCATTTCTTTGGTCACTGTAACTCGTGCTGGACTTTTATCTACTTTTGCATCTTCAAGCTTTTTAGGTAAGTTAGCCAGTTGTTCATCAGAAAATCCAGTTCCCAGTTTACAGACAGTCTGGAATACATCTTCATCGGAGTTATAAGCGGCACATAAAAGGGCTCCATAAGTACCACTTCGTCTTCCTCTACCCGCAAAGGCACCTACGATAACTAAATCAAGGGTATCTGATAGTTCACTGAGGTATTCTTTTTTCCATTTAATCCATGTCCACTCTCTTCCACCAGCTTTATAATATGAATCTTCTGCACATGATTTACAAACAATACCTTCCAGATTTTTAGTTATACACTCCTGAAAGAAATCATCGATATCATCAAGGTCAGAACTAACTCTTCGATTGGCCAATGCAATGTATTTTGAACCCTCTACAATTGTTTCAAGTTTTTCCCTTCTTTCAGGGTAGCTTTTATGCATAAATGATTCGCCGTCTACATAAAGAACATCAAACAGCATGTACTTAACTGGAATCTTTTTTCGATATTCTTTTATTCCATATTTCCTCCGCCGCTGCATTAATATCTGGAACGAGCCAAAAAGTTCCTCTTGAAAATCATAGGCCATTGCTTCCCCGTCTAAAATAGCTTTTTCCACTTTAACATATTTTTCGATATGTTCAACTAAATCTGGAAATTGGTCGGTTATATCTGTTAAACGGCGCGAAAACAATTTTATATTCTTTCCATCTTTATGGGCTTGAATCCGTTCGCCGTCGAATTTTTCTTCAGCTGCAATATTTTGAGACTTTATTTTTTCTCTTATATCTTGAAATTCTGATACTCTTTGGGCTAACATTGCCTTTATAGGCCTATTTAGTGAAATTTTGATATCTTTAACTCCCTGTAATCCACTGCTACGTAAAGTTCTGGCTATAAGTCCTATATCCGAACTTATGTTATAGGCATGTTCAAGGTCTTTTTTCTCTTCCTTTGAACCAAAAAATGAAACAGAAAGGCCATTTAAAATAGTCATATCTCCAATACCAAGCCTCATCTTACCATTGGCATATCTTGCGATGTATCTCCTTCCCATATCATCTGCATCTTGGAGCATTGAAGCTAATGTCTCAGTTTTAACCTTTTGGGAACCTTTACCACTTGCAAAAGCGATTTTTCTAAAACCTTTATAAATATCATTTACAGATGGTTCTTTGTGCTCGTCTAAAAGCTTTTTAAATTTCTTTTCAGAGTCTTTTAGCATTTTACTTGCAACTTCTCCAATATCTCCTATATTCCTTATTTCTTCACCCACACGTGCTTTATTGTAACCACTTGCAAGTGAAATTGCAGACTGCACAGTTTTTTCGCTTAAGCCGAGCTTAACGTCTTCATAACCTGGCCCTATTTCGCCCAGTACTAAATAGCAGGCCTCACTTATCTCATCTTCGCCTAAATTTTTGAAGGTTTCTGCGAGAATTTCCACCATTTCATTTTGAGAACTGGTATTTTCCAGCTTTTCAAGGGTTTTTGTAAATGTTTCAAACTTAATTTTTATCACCTGGCTTTCAGGGATTTCATACTTAATTTTTACTTGAATTTCTCAGGTAAGTGTTTTTCAATTTCACTTAAATTTTTTATAATGTCTTTTGGAGTATAACTGGTTAATTTAGAAACCAAATCTCCATTATAAATCATTTTTTCAGTTATAGGTACAGAAACACCATTTATTGTTTCGGGATCTTTCATATGCAGCGATCCTAAAGGGACACGGCATAATTTACCTGAAGGTGTCTGTGAAGGGTCTATATTAATGGAATTTCCCTGTCGTTCATGACCGCCTGCAACTTTAAATTCAACCTGCTCATTAATTTTTTTAGCCCATTTACCTGTAAAATTTCGTTCAGGATCATTTTTTGAATACTGAAAATGTTTATCATAGAATGAACTGGGCATTAATTTGTCTAAAAAGAATAAAACATGAAAAGAATTACCTGTCCAGTTAATAAATAGTTCATAATTTCCCAGCAAGTCTTCAAGCTTATTATCTTTTTTTATAGTTTCTACAAAAATACGCGTGGTTTCCTGTGCCTGTTCTGCAGAAATGCCTTTAGATCGATCTATATCAAAAAATATCCTGTCAATCTCTTTCCCAGGACCTTCATGATTTGTGGCATAGAAGAAATCAGAAAGCTTTCTTGGAAGAAAATACTGCCATACTTTAGTCTGTAAGTCTGTTAGCTCTCCTTTTGCAGATGAAAGATGTTCTGTTTTTGATCTAAGTTTTAAAAATTCTAAAGTAACAGCTTCCTCAAGCTCATGAGCAAACAATGGTTCTAATTTAGATCCTCTCTTAAGTAAATAACGCATTCTGCCTGAAGGCATCCATATTTTACCTGCAAGCTCCCGATCTCCTAAATATTTTTTAAGTCTACCTGCAGCGATGCCGTAAAGTAATAGAACATCTGTCTGCCCGAAGGGAGTTATTAGATCTTCCGGATTTTTTTTAGCAAAACTTAAAAGTGGCGCCATAAAATCAACTAGATATGATATTTAAATTTAATATAATATTTGTTAAAATGATTATTTATTCTTTTGCTTGATTAAATTAAGATTTAGGTATAAAATAGATAAAATAAACTGAATTTAAGTTTAATTGTGTAAAATAAGCTAAATTAAATATTATTCCAACGGTTAAATAAAAAAATTAGTTAAGTTGGTTATATGAACTTCCTGAAGCGTTCTTTTTCAACTTTACAAATTGGACATACTTCTGGTGGCTCTTCACGTGCACATAGATA
>JAEYQZ010000041.1 GCA_023409695.1 Methanobacteriota archaeon
CTCCAAGGTCTACTAAATCAAAAGAAGATAAGAAAAAGGGTAAAGGAAAGAAAAAGAAGAAAAAAAGGGAAAAATATAAGAAAAAAGTCAAAGATTATTATTAAACTTTCATTTCTTTATTTTATAAATACCTGATTTTTTTTTATTTTGTTTAAAATGGGCTAATAAATGTTTAAAATCATTTATTTTAACTTATTTAATGATTTATTCAATATTTATAAATTAAATTATATTTTTTTTATTTTAGTTATAGTTAGAAGTAATTATAACATTTTTTTTACAAGAATTTAACTTTCCATTTAATTTAAATACTAAAAACAAATAAAGCTTGTTAATAATTATTTATAATAATTGAAATCTTCTTTTAAAGAAGGGGCGAATACTGCATGGACAATGAAACTGTTTTCCATTTTATAAAGGCAAGATACATAGCTTTATTGATGATAATAGGTATGGTGCTCTTCTTCATTGCTGTAGGCATGTTTGGCGGCATTGGAGCTCCTGAAAAGAGTGTAATATTTGGATTTTATTTTTATGCTTTAATTTCATTCTGGATCTTAAGAAATATCAAAAAATACAGCATTAATTATAAAAAATTTATTGGTTTTATTCCAGCTGACTGTAACTGGTTGGAAGTACTTGGAATTGTATTTGCTATTATTATTCTTTCTGTAGGATTAAATGAACTCCGCATGTATCTTTTATCCACTTTAAATCCAGGTGTACTTTCATATGTTCCGGGTACAAGCACATTTTACACAGCAAAGGATAGCTCGATTGCTCCACTTTTAAACTTTATTGAATTCTTTATTGGAGTTATAATAGCCCCAATTGTAGAAGAATTTTTATTTAGGGGATTTTTATTGCACCGTTTCACAATTAAATGGGGTATCCGGACTGCTGTATTGACTTCTTCATTTATTTTTGGAATTTTGCATGCAGATATCCTGGGTGCTTTCCTTTTTGGTCTTGTAATGTGTATTCTTTACCTTAAAACAGGTACAATATTAGTACCAATTTTCTGCCATATGTTAAACAATTGTATAGCCTTTGGGATGAATATGGTAGGTAATCTTGCTCCAAAATCCACGACAACTGGTACTGTTACGCATGTTCCTAATCTAGATGTAGCTCTGTTTTTAACATTATTTTCAGGCATAATAATTCTTTATTATTTGTACCGTAATTTTCCTCAAAGGTACTGGGTACCTCCTTACTTCCGGAAATATGAAGAAGAATATTAACACATTAAAAGAAAACATATAATCACAGATTTAATAGAAAATCGAAAATATGTAAAATTTAAGTAAATTTTTAATTAAATAATATTAAGTTAATTTAATCTAAAATCAAGATAAATCGAGGAATAAAATGGAAATTACTCAAATATTAGACAGCGTTTATGAAATAGATAATCATATCGCCACAGAAAACCTTAATCAGGGTATTAAGATTTATGGGGAAAGATTGGTTGAAATCAAGGATAAAGAGTACCGGATATGGGATCCAAGGCGTTCAAAGCTCGGAGCTGCAATTTTAAATGGTTTAGAAACATTTCCATTTAAAGAAGACTCAAAAGTGCTGTATCTGGGCGCATCAGCAGGTACAACTCCTTCCCATATATCTGATGTGTCGAAAGATGGGCTGATATACTGCGTGGAATTTTCACCTAGAATGATGCGAGATCTGGCTGAAGTCTGCAGCCAGCGCCAGAATATGATTCCAATCCTTGACGACGCCACAAAACCCAAAAATTACATGAATATGGTTCAAAAGGTTGACATCGTATATTCCGATGTGGCCCAGCCTAAACAATCAGAGCTTTTCATGGACAACATGCGTTTATTTTTAAAAGGCGATGGAATTGGGATTTTAATGATTAAAGCAAGGAGTATAGATGTAACTAAAGCTCCAAAAAAGATTTTCAAAGAAGAGGAATCAAAATTAAAAACTGCAGGGTTTAGAGTGATTGAAAAGATCAATCTTGAGCCTTATGAGAAGGATCATATGGCGTTTATTTGTGAATTCAGTTTTTAGGCCATACCAAAAATTATTAATCAGTAGAGCACATAAGAAATGTAAAATAAATATGATGGTGAGGAACCTTCTGTTCCAATCCAAGAAACAAGTTTTGAGGCAAAAAATGAGAAAGATCAAAAAATGCCCTAAATGCGGTTCCAGAAATGTAAAATGGGTTTTGCCGCAGATGTGGTCCATGTGGGAGTGCTATGATTGTGGGTATCAGGGCGCCCTGGTAATTGAGGAATGTGAGGATGAGGAAGAATAATTTAATGATTTATTTTATTTCTTAGAATTCCCCTCTAATTTTCATTAAACTGTTTTTGTTCCCCTCTTTTAGATAGCCATTCAAAAACTGCCCATGCAGCTGATATAAGAATAAATGCTTCTAATGCTAAAATTGACATGCTGACCATTGTTATCCCATTAAACTGTCCGTTTTGATACCTGAACATATTTATAAGTCCTATTAAAACACCAAAAACGACAGAAGTTACAGCAAAGGAGATAATAATATATATTTTGCTTTCTTTGACCGTATGAAATAAACCTGCATTTGCTATTCTAATTGCGTAATATCCTATTCCTATTAAGAATATAATGGTTTCTGTGAGATACTCTTTAAATGGTAAATTTAAGATAAGTGATTTGAATAGTGCAGATGAAATTAATAATGCAGATATTATTATAAAAGCATGTGCTCCATATTTATTTTCTATTTTTTCAATTCTTTCATCTTTAATTGTTTTCATGATTATTCCTCCCAAAATAAATCATTCAATGTTTTTCCTAAAGCTTTACAAATGGCAACACATAAATTCAGGGAGGGATTATATTTTCCTAGTTCTATAAGTCCTATTGTTTGTCTTGCAACTCCAACAAGTTCTGCAAGCTGCTCCTGTGATAGATCTTTTTCGATCCTCGCGATTTTCATTCTCTTATTTTTCACCTGTTTTTACCTCCGGACCACCCATTATGCAATATATATGTTGCATAATACTAATTATATGTTGCAATATATAAAAGTTATGGTGAATGGCTTAAAGTTTAGATTTCTTAGAGAAGTATTAAAGAAATATCAATCATTTTAAAGCAAAATAAGCGTAAATTTATCCTTTTTAAATTTTAAATTAGATAATTTTTAAATTAATAAGATTATAAATTGCAATATTAAGTTATTTATAATATGATACCTTAATTCTTTCTATTTGATCATAGTAGCAAATAATAAATATTATTATGTATCTAATACGAACAATATTAATTAAAACATAAAAAGAAGGATGATTGAATGACAGAATGGGGTGACTATGGTATATCTGCCGTCAGGTATGATGGAGAAACCCACATCGATCAGGTGAGGGTTCATAAAAATAATAAAGGTAAAGTGGATAACTCTGAAATATGGCCTCGAAGAGACATTATTGCAGCGTTAACAATGAATTTTGAGATTATAACGCTTATTGACAATGATCATGGCCAATGGGTTATAGGATCTAAGGTTGTAATCGATGATATTGGTGGAACTGACTACATCAAGACAGTTAAAGACGGTACTACGCGGGACAATTTGGATAATCTTCCCAGGTTTTAAGGTTTACAACCATTTTGTTATATTTTTTTAATTTAATATATTTAAAGTGTGTTTCTATTAGGATAGATTGATTTATAGTATTGGAAGTGCTTTGTAAGTATCTGTGCCTTGTAATTGGGGATTTAGGAAAAGGAAGAACTAATTAATTTATTTTTTGGGCAAATCTAAAATTTCAAATAAAAGAAAGGAAAAACTAAAAAATAAAAAAATTTTAAAACAATTCACATTTTAGATTCAAAATTATGCTGATGTTGCATTTATAACTGTAGCGGATGCTGATGTACCTTTTGGTATTGTTTTTTCGGTTACAACAAAATAACCAAGTTCTTCACCGGGTTTTAGTTGGCCAATGGTTTTTGTTTCGTTCCCAACTAAGTTACCGTCTTTATCATAGATGTCAAGTTCGATTTTAACCTTTTTATAAGTAGCTTGGCCATTGTTCACAACATCACAACCACCAGAAGCACTACCATCTGAGTAAATATCATAACTTGCTGCACCAACTTCAATATCATTTTTGTAAGCTGTTGCTGAACTTTGAGTTCCTGACGAATCAGTACATCCGGATATTGATACTATTCCCGCAATTAATCCTAAAACAATTAAAATAGGTATTATTTTTCTCATCTCTTTGAACCTCCCCTTCTTATAAAGATAATTATGAATTTTAATATAATAGTAATTACTATTACGATTAAATAGAAAAATTTAAATTATTTTTACTAAATAAATAATTATCCTAGTTTTAAATTAGTTTAAATGCATTAATCACGTTGTTTGCTAATTAAGATAAATAAAAATTAATTTTATATTCTCATTGGTCAGATATAGTATTTTGTTCAAAATTTATGAAGTAAATCAACATTTAATTGGAATTATAAAGCTAAAAGTAGTTGCAATAATGTATTCTTCAAAAGGAATAATTTATTTTAATTATTTCATGTAATTCACTATTTAAAATAATAAACTGGGTATTCTAAAATCCAAAATAAGAAAAAATAAGTATTATAAGCTTTTGGTAACGATTCTATCGACAATTCTCTTTGCAATTTCCCATTTAGGGCTTAAAGATATCTCGATGATCTCATCATCCATCAAAACAACCTGATTATCGTCGGATCCAAATCCTGCCCCTTCCACTGCAACATCGTTTGCAACCATGAGATCAGCACTGGATTGTTCCATCCTGTGCTTTGCAGCATTGAGCAGTTCTTCATCAGATAAGTTATGAACAGCTTTAAACCCAACAAGGAAAATATTAGGATTAATTTCTTTAACCTCATTTAGTATTTTGGGGGTTCTTTCAAGTTCTATTGTTATATCTGTATCTGATGAGATTTTAGCTGCTTCTGCATTTTTAACTTTAAAGTCAGAAACTGCAGCTGCAGAAACAAACACATCGTTTTTAGCGGCTAGTTTAGACACTGCATAGTGCATTTCAGTCGATGATTCAACTTCAACAATGTCAAATACATTGGGTACATCTGCAGTCATCTGGCCTTTTATGAGTGTTACATCAGCGCCTCTGATAAAGGCTTCTTTGGCGATTTCAATCCCCATTTTGCCTGAACTTCTGTTTGTAATCCCTCTAACTTCGTCGATCTTTTCATAGGTAGAACCAGCACTTACAAGTACTTTTTTACCTCGAAGTTCTCCTTTAGATGTCTCCCTCAGCACTTGAAGAACAATGTCGTTAATATCGGGGAATTTGGCCTTTTTCTCTTCAACTTTAGGCTTTACAAATGTAATTCCTTCGCCTTTAAGGGTTTTGATGTTTTCTTTTACAGCTTTATACATGGAATTATGCATGGACGGAACCATTAGAATAGGCGTATTGTACCCGAAAGCTGTTATTAATAGGGTGTTGATTGGGTTATCTGCAATTTTATAGGCAAATTTACTTATTACATTGGCTGTAGCCGGCGCGACTAAAATTAAATCAGCATTTGCATATTTAACATGTTCTATTTTACCTGTAATTTTGGTAACAACATCCTGCCCTGTTGCAAATTCCATGGCGTATGGGTGGATTATTTCACATGCACCGTCGCTCATGAAGCATTTTACATTAATTCCGTGTCTTGCAAGTTCTCTTGCAAGTTTAATGGATTCTATAGCAGCTATACTCCCTGTAACACAAAGCACAATTTCCATATATATCATCTACACATTGGTTTTATAGTGAATAACTAAATATTTTTGACTAAAATTTATAAAAAATTTGTTCATGTACTTATGAATTTAAGGATGTAAATTTTCAATTATCTAAAATTTATAGTTTAAACGTTACGTTATTCACTTAAATAAATTAGTTA
>JAEYQZ010000067.1 GCA_023409695.1 Methanobacteriota archaeon
GCCAGCGTCTATCTTGGAAGAATGGGAATATTCTTAATAATAGCCATATTACAGGCATTATTAGTTGCAATTGGGTCACTATACCTGCATGTGCAGATTTCATCCGCACTGCTGTTTATTTTGACCACGCTGTATATTGGTATATGTGCCATGCTAATTGTCTATTCAATGACGTCTGCATTTGGAAATGCAGGAAAAGCACTGGCAATTATTATACTTGTACTGCAAATTACGGGGACAGCCGGAATTTTCCCACTGGAGATACTGCCTCCATTTTTCCAGGCAATACATCCATATCTGCCCCTTACATATGCAGTTGGGGCTCTAAGAGAAGTAGTTGCAGGAGTTATATGGAGCACATACTGGTATAATATTTTTTATATGACCATTTTCCCAATTGTAGCGTTTATTTTAACCCTGCTAATTAAAGAAAAGGTAGATAAACGTGCCCAGTGGACTGAAGAGAAATTAAAGGAAAGTGGTTTATTCTAAGCCAAATATGGCTGAAGAATTCCATTTCCTTTTAATAATGGCATGCTGGCATTTTTAATTTTTCTAATTTTAAACATTGACATTTACAATATTTAGACCTTTCAAATTAACTAATTCAAATTAAAACACGTTTAAATATAATTTTAATGATTCACCACACAATTCTCACTAAGTAACTATTACTCAATATAATTACAGAGTTAGTTTCCGATAAATATATATTAAATATGGATAATATTTTATTACTTAACCGTGTGTTTTTTTATAAAAATTATCTTTTTAAAATTAAGTTATTTAATTAAATTAACATTAAAGGAGGCATATTACATGCCACTTCCAGAAAAGGAATATCAAAAGTTAATTAACATCCTAAAGAAATATAAAGAACAGTACTCCTTAACTATGGAAGAAGATCTTAGAGATATAATTGAAAGTATAGAGCTAGATGCAAAAATAAGCCATAAAAATTTAAATAACGCTAAAATAAAAGTGTTAAATACATTCAAAGGACCTGAAATTAGCGTTACATTTGAAGATTAAAGTTAATGTTTTATATTTCAATAGATTCTGCTTAAATTGGATTTATATTGGAAGATTAAAGTTAATGTTCATTTTATTTCAATGGATTCTCTTCTGCTTAATTTTGATGATTTAAAATGTTTAAGACTTTGTTTTTACAAATTTTATGTTAAATTTAGTTTTCCGCACTTCAAATTTGTTCATTCAAGGATACATAATCCAGAGGCAGCTATAAATTCATCGGTCCATTACAAATACTAACATTTTTATTTTATTCCCTGTCAGAATCTCCACAATATGGACACCTATGTTTATCCTCTAATTCAAAATTCTCACTGTCCAATATCTTTATTCTGCTTGCTTTAGGAACAGCATAATTATTTCCACAGTTTTTACATTTTACAGTTTCGCCATTTATATAAATCATGATTTAACCCCCAAACAAGTATTTCATTTTTTGAAATGCATGCAAATTATATTATAATATATGTATTTATTATTACTTACATTAGGTCATCTAAAAAAATAGTTACTAGGAGGACCCGTGTTTAATTTAAAAATAGATATTTATGGTTTATTTAAGACATAAATCTTTGATTAAAGTTTAAAATATCGATAACTTCTATAAAAGATATATTGCCACCCATATTTATTTTATTTATACTCATTTGGCCCAATAAGATAATTACAACAGATTTAAAAGAATCACCAAATCAAAAATAACATAAACAATTAAAATAAGATTATTTTCTAGAGGGGATAAATTGCAAAATGTATCAGAAAGGGAAAAAGTAGGTAAAAAGGCATCATATGTGGCCATATTTGGAAATATCACCCTTACAGTATTTAACATAATTATTGGAATAATTTCTGGAAGTACTGCGCTTGTAGCTGAAGGATTTCATACATTATCAGATGTTCTAACTTCCATTATAGCATTTATCGGATTTAAAATAGGTATGAAACCGGCGGATGAAGATCATCAGTATGGACACGGTAGAGCTGAACCAATTGTTGGGCTTATTATAGTCATATTTCTAGCAATTGTAGCTTATGAAATAATATCTGGAGCTTATGCCAAGATTGTGCTTGGAGAAGCAGTTATACCTCCCAGTTTGATAGCTGCCATAATGGCTGCAATTGGTATAGGCATAAATTATACAATGAGCACTTATCTTACACAATCAGGAGAAAAAATTAACAGCCCAGCACTTATAGCTGATGGAAAACATCAGAGAGTAGATATATTCTCATGTATAACTGTTTTAATAGGAGTTGTCGGATCTCAATTCGGAATACCTATCTTAGATACCATTGTATCAGTATTTATAGCTCTAATAATAATTAATACAGCCTTACATTTAGCATACGACAACGTTAACACCCTTATGGGCAAGATACCTTCCAAACAAATTATTGAAGACATTAAAAAAGCTGCATTAATCTCAAAATGTGTTAAAGGCGTGCATAACGTTAAAATAAATAATATGGGGCCCTACTCTTCAGTAGAATTACATGTTGAGCTAAATAAAGAGCTAAAACTTGAAAAATCACATAAAATAGCCCATGAAGTCGAACAGAATATAATTAACAATGTTGAATCAGTTAAAATGGTCAGCGTCCACACCTGCCCTACTGAAGTAGTATGCAAACAAAATTTAGAAAAAAACAACTAATTTTTGTAATGATAGATAAAAAGTTAATCATTTAATCTAATTCATTACTCAATCGTTGTAATCCATCTTAAGGCAGTTCTTTATCATTTATCCATGCCCTTACTGTTTTATTAAAAAGTTCGGGTGATTCTAAATTCCAGACGTGATACAAACCGGGCGCTTTGAAGATTTGAGAATTGGGAAGACATTTATTTAAGTCCTCAGCAGATTCATGTACTATTTCCCATTCTGTTTCGCCCATGGTTATTAAAACAGGGTTTTCAACTTTACATAATCCTTCAGGAATTCTAAATGCAGCATTTTCGTTTAACATACGTTTATTAAGACCATATGTGAGTAACTTTGTGTCTCTTTTATAATTTTCAAAATATTCCTGAGGATATTTTCCTTTTTCCATAGTTTTCTTTATAAAAAAATCTGTATTTACCAAAGGCTTAAATATGGCCCCCATTACAGGCATCAATGTTAAAGCAGCCTTTCCATAATACGGCCGTACTACAGTCCCACTTATCATAGCGTGATCTACCACTTCCGGTGCCATACCTAAAATCTGTATCACTAACTGGCCGCCGAGGGATATTCCAACTATATGTGCTTTTTTATTATGCCCCCGCTCCTTAATAAGTTCTATAATTTGTTCTGCAGCTGTTTCTATTGTAAGGGGAGTCACATGCTTACTCTTTCCATGTTCTGGAAGATCAGGAATCAAACAATGATAATCTGTAAATCCTTCCAATTGTTTATCCCACATCCAACCAGATACTCCACCGCCAGTTATAAAAACTATTGATTCTTTGTTTTCTTTGCCTGTCTCTTTAACAAATAGATCCATGAAATCATCTCCGAAATTTTTGATTATCTGCATTAATGTACAATTATCACTAGATATCCTATATATCATACATAATTCAATATAAGCTTTTCATAATAATAAATAAGATTTTATATCAAAACAAAAATCTAGAATTAATAAAAAAAGTTGCTGTTAATCCCCTAATTAGATATTAAACTAATTGATAATATAAAAAGGTAAAATAAAATATTTGATTTATACAAATACATTATTAATTATTAATTTATCCATTAATTAATTTTAAATGATTATTTTTGTGCGAATTATATTTTAGTTTAATAATTACACGTCTAATTTGTAGAAACATTTTTATATTCAAAATACATAACTTATGAGTAACTTAATAAGGTATAACTTATGAAATTATGTAGTTTATACTTTAATAACTACATAAGTTAATAGCTTAATCAGTTATACCTTATTAATATATTATCAATAAAAAGGAGAAATTACATGGCAGAAATTATAGCAATCCTTAATCAGAAAGGAGGAAGTGGAAAAACAACCACCGCCGTAAATCTAGCTACAGCACTAGCAAAAAAAGGTAAAAAAATAGCATTAGTAGATTTTGACCCCCAGGGTAATGCAACAACCTACCTTGGACTTATGAAAAGAGAAATGAAAAACACCATGAGAGATGTGCTCCACGAAAAGATTGACATCATTGATGCAATACGAGCTACAGAATATGAAGGATTAGATTTAATCCCATCAAATATAAAACTCTCAGGAATCGAAGGCTACCTCAATGCACAGACCTCACCTATTTCAGTATTAAAAAGTAAACTGAAAAAGATTAAGGATAACTATGATTACGTCTTTATAGATGCGCCCCCTACTTTAAATATTATAGCTACCAATGTGCTTACAGCGGCAGACAGCGTTATTATCCCAATTCAGGCCGATCCATTTGCACTTGAGGGAATGGTAGACCTGCTTGAAGTTATTGATATCATAGCAGAAGACCTCAACAGCCCTACAGAAATTAAGGGCGTTCTTATAACTAAATTTAGGGCCAATACCAAACTGGGCAAAGAAGTTAAAGCTGAAGTACAAAAATATTTTGAAAATGAATTATTTGAAACCGTTATTCCAGACAATATTAAAGTATCTGAAGCTCCAGGATACAACAAGCCCGTAATTGTCTATGATCCAGATTGTGCAGGCAGCAAGGCTTACATTGAACTGGCCGATGAATTTTTAGCGAGGGAGAAAAATGAATAAGGGAGGATTAGGTTCAGATATGGGTTCTATGTTAGAGCGCAGGGAAAAGAAAAAATCCAAAGAATTAATCACACATGAAAAAGTTAATGCATTGCTAATTGAAGAACTCCACGCGAAGATTAAAGATCAGCCCAGAATCTCATTCTGGGACCCCGAATCTAAAATTGTCCTTAGTTATCTTAAAGAGACCAAACCCAAATTTAGCATCAGTAAGGAAATTTCCAAGGTTTTGCAGGAGTATCTGGAAAAAGAGTATCCTGAAATTTGGGCAGAAGTAAAAGGATTAATAGATAAATGAATAACTTATTAAGTTATTCATTTGTTAAGTTCATAAGGTATTCAGTTATTAAATGATTGACAATTTATACAGGAAATTATAATTTATTCATTATTGAACGCATACCTTACATCGCTATTTTTCATTATAATTTAGCTTAGATTGAAATTAACGTTTTTACATGCTAGCTAAAACTATTTTTAGATATTAAATGTTATTACGTGACTAAGTTATTCAGTTATTAAGTGAATAAGTTATACGGTTATGTATTCAAATAAATAATATAAAGGAAATTAATTCATCTCATAAACCAGTTCATGACCCTAAATAACATAAATGCACTTTTAACTAACCTATTCAATATAATTAATCCAATTGCTATACGGCCGAAGATTCCAAACTTTGAAAGAACCCAGAAACTTATAAATTTCCATATTATATCTATTAACCAGCTCATACTAACTTTCCTCCATTATATTTATTAACATAACGTCTCAAATTTTCATGATAAGATTAGAAATATAAAATAGCTGTTAATTAAAATTCCAATTAAAAATATCGATTTAATATTGAATGTAGCATATTTAGTAGCTAATTCTCTATCTAAAGGCATCTTCAGCAGTCCCAGTATTCCTAAACTTAAAGGAATTAATGAAATAAAAGTAAGCATTTTGAAACTTAAAACCTGCGGATAAAGACCAGTAAATGATATTAAAGCAAAAGATAACGTCATCATAAACGCGGAAATCCCAATAAACTTAAAGCCAAATCTGCGGCCATTAGCCACTACTAAAGTTATTTTACCTCCCAATTTATCCCCTTCCATATCAGGAATATTGGCACTGTTAGTTAAAAAGAGTCTTGAGAAAGCAAGAGGTATGGTAAAAATTAGCATAGGGATAGTTAACATCCCCATTAAAGTAAAAAATCCTGCAGAAGGTAATAAAACCCCGTAAAGCGCGTTTGAAAATTCACCAAGCCTGTTATAAGCTAGTTTTAAAGGAGGAGCCGTGTAAAACCATGCTAAAAAGTTACCAAATACTGCAAGTAGAAAAAACTCAATGGGATATGAAAAGATAACTATGAAAGCAGCTGCAAGAATGACAGATAACAAATTAAGTGCAATAGCAAACCTTTTAGAAAATTGCTTTAATTCGGGATTTTCAATTAGTATACCGCTTCCTGCAGAAACAGTGCTGGATCCTGAAAGACTATCTGTTTTAAAGTCATAAAAGTCGTTACTGTAATGAACAGCAAGATGACATAAAAGTAATATTGAATATCCCATTACAAATTTAGCTAAACTAAATTCAGCATTGAAGATAACAGCTAACAGGGCTCCCATAACAAAAAGCAAAAATCCATCAAATAGGAACATGGGCCTTCCTAATTTAATGATTTTTATCAGGGTATCCCCATTTATTTTCATAATATTATTAAATAAATTATTACATAAATATTTTTAATAAATTCGAATATCTTTAAAGCATTTTTATCCGGAGGACATATCACCTACCAATATACTATGTTCCTATTCTACGCATTAGACTCTCACTTCAAATTATTCATTACAGAATATTTTTAGATTCAGGAAAACCGGATTTCTCGTCGATAATTTCTTCAAGTTCATCAACTAACTGTTCTAAATCTTTATCATCATCAGAGGTCCATTCCATCCCTGCATAATCATATAATGCTTTAAAATGTTTTCGTAAAATTTTAATAGCTTTTTCCTTACTCATAATAAGCCTCTCCCTTTTAAATAATATTTAATTTAATTCAGTAT
The DNA here is from genome assembly GCA_023409695.1 of Methanobacteriota archaeon. Lineage (GTDB taxonomy): Archaea > Methanobacteriota > Methanobacteria > Methanobacteriales > Methanobacteriaceae > Methanobacterium_D. The sequence goes on from JAEYQZ010000067.1 coordinate 6,828, forward strand.
AAATAAATATCCTTTCACAACTTAATTTAAATTAAATTTTTTAACTAATAAAATAAGCGATAAATATTTTCATATATACCGCCTAAATGTTCTATTTTTATATTCACGTTACTAATACTATTTAATATATAAATTAAGCTTAAAATTTGGTAATCTGAAGTTCAATATAATGTTAAAAGTTTTTATTTTATTGTTAATGTGATTATAGTCACGCAACAGACCATTTACTTTAAATAATTTAAAATTAATAATAAATATTGCGTATTTTTGCCAATTTGTATTTATACGCATTAAGGTGTCAGACCACTAAAAAAACAAACACCTACATTTTAGGGGCACTCGCTTACACTCCTATACTATGAGTGTCCCTAAGCCAATGTTAAATTCAAAACTAACTAATTTTAAGGAAATTTAGCATGGCTAAATTTGTTATCATCGCAAAATAATATAGAGACTCATTTAAAACCTTATTTTAAAAAAATAAGTTATACCTCTAAGCATTTTATTAAACTTATTTCCTCCAGATTATTATCTCCTGAAAATACAGAATACATCATTTATTTTAATATAGATCGAATTACTATAATAATATTAACTATAAGATAAGTAATAAATGGAGAGATTGAAATGAGAAAAATTGCCATAGTATTATGTGTAATGCTTGTACTGGGAGTTGTATTCATTTCTGGATGTACTACAACTCAAAATAATACAAGTATGCCCAATAAGACCTTAAGTAACAATACTACAATGAATACCAGCAATAACACCAATATTACTGAGTCTCGATTAAATCAAACCAGCAACAACACAACTGGTAAGACCAACACGACAAAATAGTTTTTAGAATTATCACTTAATTTTTTATTTTTTTTATAATTATGATTTAAAAGTACTTTTAACTAATAACTATATACAAAATTAATTTTTTATTATGATTTAAAGGTACTTTTAACTAATAAACATATAAAAACCAATTATATAATTTATAATGATTAAAGTACTTCAAAAATAGAAATTTAAGGAATAATTGAATCTTGATACTCTAAATTTAAAAATTTAAAATTCAGGGTGTAAAATTAAAATTATACTAAGTACACTTCTCATCTTCACCTGCAGGACATACATGAACTATTGCAGCATTTACAATCTCAATATTATTAATTATAGTACTTTCAACAATATGAGCTAATTTATGTGCTTCTTTAAGGATCATATTATTATTTACTTCTACATGAAGCTCAGTTGAAGCATAAGGTCCCATATAATTTATTTTAATGTCATGAACTCCATATATACCATCTACAGTTAATGCTGCATTTTGTATATCTTTTATAAGCCCATCAGATGGTAATTTACCCATTAAATGGTTTATATTTTCATGTGCCACATCAAAAGCGGTTTTAAGGATTAAAAGGCCTACAAAAGCACCAACAAGAGGATCCAATATTGGCATACCCATTTGAGATCCTATTATACCAATTAATATCGCAACACAGGCAAATATATCTACTTTCTGGTGATTTGCATCTGCTATTATAGCTGGACTGTTTAGTTTTTTTCCAATTTTCATGGAATAAGAAGTTAAAGCATAATTAGCCCCAATTCCTATAATAGCCATAACTGCAGCCAGGTAAGTTGGAGGTGTTAAAGCAGCCCCTAACATAAGTTTTTCGTATACCTCTCTAAATATTTCATAAGAGATTATTGCCAGGAAAACTACAATTACAAGTCCCATTAACGGCTCTGCTTTGCCGTGCCCATAAGGATGATCATTATCAGCAGGTTTTAAACCTATTTTAAACCCTATAAAAGCTATCGCCGAAGTTAAAATATCTGAAAATGTATGGGCTGCTTCTACAATAAGTGCCGTACTCCCAGACAGTGTACCTACAACAAAATTAAAAATTGTAAGGGCCGTTTTACCTGAAACAGAAAAAATAACTGCCCTTTGACCTATTTTACCCCTCGTTTCCCCATCCATACAATAACCTCATTTAAAGTTTTTTTATAAACCTCGATTAGCTACTTGGTTAGACTCTTCTCCGATTTAAAGTTTTCGCATCACATTATTCCATACCCCATATAATAAAAAGTAGGGACGGTTTTATTTTAAAGATAATTCATTAAAAATACATTTTTACTATTTTCAATCATTTTTAGATACTTAAATCACTTATAAATTGTATATAAAAAAATATACAAACTTTAAATTAATTCCTTTCAAGTCTAAAGAGTATCTTGAAACCATATTTAATAGACCACTATTTTACAGCTTTTATATATTCTAAACTTCTCCACAACAAATATATGGTTTAAAAGAATAATCTAACTAAGGTGATAACATGGACGATAAAGAAAAAGTAATCAAAGCTTTCAAAGACTCTGAAGAACCATTAAACGCCACCAAAGTCAGCCAGATTTCTGGCGTCGATAAAAAAGAAGTTGACAAAATAATGAAAGAACTTAAAAAAGATGAAACTATTTATTCTCCTAAAAGGTGCTACTGGACCTTAAAAGAATAAATAAATTATTTTTTATTTTTATTTTAAATAGGTTGTAAACTGTAAACACTCATGTCCATGATACGTGTAAAATATTTACTGCATATTAGATTAGGGTTAATTTAAGCTGAATTTGTTTAAAAAATTTCAATTTATTTAATCAAGAATTCATATAATAACAGTAACATTTGTATAATATTCAGTCGTGAGCGCTAATTAGTTTTAAAGAGTTATTGCAAAGCAAGGCTACAGAAATGAACTTAATAATTTATTCAATTATTCATTTATTCACTTCATAAGTTATACAGTTATTAAGTATTTAACTCTCCCAAATTCCTAAAAAATAACACTTAGGCCATGCTTAGAGAGACATTGAGAGTATACTTAGAAAATAAAAAAATTAGACTACTAAAACCCATGCTAAATTCTCAAATAGCTTGAAATAAATGCAAAAAAAGCAAAGCCTCCAATAAATGCTAATGCTGCCAGCCTTGCTTCTCCATTTCTATGCGATTCTGGAATAATTTCTTCGGCAGTTACTGTTAATAAGATACCTGCAGTAAAAGCCAATATGCTATACTCTACAATTGCAGGCTGCCCTTTAACAAGCCAGTATCCTGCAACAGCGCCTAACAAAACGGGTAAACTTGCAAGAAGATTTAAAAGAATTCTTAAATTTTTCTTAATACCCCTCTCTTTAAATGCTGCAATGGTAGCAAAACCTTCAGGTATATCTGCAGAGACTACCCCCACTGCAACTAAAAAACCAATCTGTAAATCAATTAAAGAACCCGCACCAATTAAAAGACCATCGGTAAATGAATCTATTGCAACGCCGAAAAAGATTGCCCAAGCAGTTGTTGAGTGGTTTACACTGCCCAATCTTCCCTGTACAAAATTAATCAGTTGATCGATAGTAATAAAGAAAAGCCCACCTAAAATGAATGCCAAAATAGTTATCCAGGGAGTATTTGCTTTTAAAATTTCAGGCATTAATTCAATACTAATTACAGCAAGTATAATCCCTGCTGCTACATGCAAAGACAAACTTAAATTTTTTCTATCTATTTTTAAAAATTCTGCAGCAATACCGCCGGCAAAAGTTCCTAGAGCGGGCAGTAAGGAGAATAATATGATTAACAGGAATTCATTCATGTTTACACATCAAATTATGTTAAATCAATTATTTTATTTTTTATATTTTTTATAAATAATAAAACCTATTACAGCTACTACCAGTCCAATAATCACTATTTCTTCAGAAATACCAATTTCAGATTCTATAGTCCCGTATAAACTTCCAAATTGCCATGCCATGACTCCCAGAATAAATGATTTTACTAAAGTACCCATGAAAGTAATGGTGATGTACCTTTTAATATCATATTTAATAAACCCGCAAAACGCACTGATAACAACGCTTGGTACTATAGGGAGAGCTCTCGCAGTAAAAATTGATAATGCCATTAAATTATTTTTAGAATATTTTTTTTCTGTTTTTTCTATTTCATTCCAGGATAGACCAAGATATTTGCCCCAGCTGTCAATGAAAGGTTTGCCAGCATAATAGACAATTCCATAAATAAGTAACGATCCAAGGGTAACTCCTGCCGCTGCAGGTAAAGCTATATTAAGTAAAAGGACCTGAAATGCCTGAAAAGAAAAGGGAATATTTTCCATTATAAAAAAGCTCGAGCCCATTATAACAGCTGTCGATGGTATAGGGGCTATGATCTCTTCAAGAACACTTCCAAAAAAGATACCCCACGAACCATAGGTAATTATAAATCCTTCTAAAAAGGCCACTAACTCTGTAAGCATAAATTGAAACCTCTTTTAAACAATATTCTATTATTAGTTACTGGACAAAAATTGTTTTTTGCACAAACGATTTTAAAAAATAGATTTATTCAGAGTTTACACATGTTTATTATGTGATTTGAACTACAAATACTTTTTTAGATAAATATAGTTAAGATTTTTAAATTTACGACTTAAATCACGAGCTGAGATATTAAAAGTTAATTAAAAAATTGATGCAAAGTGAAATCTATAATGAATTTATATTCATTCAAATAACTGAATAATTTAACCAGTTATTCACTTAATAAGTTATACAGTTATTAAGTTATTTTTAATGCAATGCAAAAATTGGGAACATTCAAAAATAGTTTAAGAGAAATTATATCCCTTAAAACAGAGCAATTCACAGATATTTTATTTTTCCTTCATCTAAATAATCTTGTTGAGGAATATTTAAGTTTCAATTCCTAATTTCAGCCTATTGTATTTGTTCATATACCTGCAAGCCTTTAATATCTTTTCCAGTAAATTCAAGTCCAGGATATCCAAATCTTTCATCTAAGTATTTAATTTTTCGTTACATTTAAAATATTAACTTATAAGTTATAAGGAAATATTTATATATCTAAACGTTTACATTATACATTAAGTGGAATTAATCACTCCACTTAGGGAGATGTAGACATTGCCTTTTCATCTCCTTTCATCCCCTTCCATAACTTAAATTATTCTATTAAAATCAATTTTAACTTATTTTACAATTAAATAACAATTTAACAATGCTATTCACCTAATTTAAAAACTTATTCTCCTATTCACTTCACAGTTACACACTTACAAGAGAATTGACTTATTAAATAAATTATATAAAAAGACATAATCAATTTAAACCTATTTCAAGATCGTATATCTCCCAAACTTTACAAATGACACTATACGAACTATTAAAATCATCAGTAAAAACAACTAGCCATTTAAAAATAATTATAAAGGCTCTTATGAGCCTTTATTTATAAAGAAGTTAAAGTTTTACGTAATTAGGATTAATTTTATACTGTTCTAGATCACACTTTTATATGTTAACAGCACCATTCCACAGGTGAAATTTCAACAGTGACATTAGTACCTGCACTCATATTCATGTATTTAGCAGTGATATAATCATATATATGACCACAGTCAGAGTCATCGGAATAAAACCAATCATCTACGCTGCTGGATCCACCAAATCTATATAATTAACTATTATGTGCACCTCATAAGCACTGATAGGATTATAATAATAATCAACTTTTATTCCTACGCTTTTACCGTCTTGAATTCCTTTAATAGCCATAATTTGACCATTAGCCAAAGCAAGGTTTTCACCATGTTTTAAATCCACATTCGCAAAATAAGTACTAGTTGTAACACTATCAGCTGCAGAAGCACTTCCCATACCTGCTATTCCCACCAAAAACACACAAAGAGCAATTAATGCCCCAATTTTTATTTTCAAGATTTTAACCTCCATGTTTTTATACTATTTTATAGATAGTTTTATATAGTTAAACTTTTACATTATAAGTTAGGTGAAATTAACCACACCACCTGAAGGAGATACGAATACCCTATCTTTTATCTCCTTTCATCCCCTTTTTTAATTTAAAAAATTCATTCTGCCAATATTCCAAGTTATATAAACATTTAATATACTTAAATCCCTACAATTAACTGAATAAGATTTAAAAAGAGTATAAATAAATTTAAAAATTGTATCGAGCCTCAAAAGAAAGCTCATTTTGAGCGGTTTGTAGTTAATGATATTGTAAAACTAATTTTCAGGTTACCAAATAAGCTTATAAAATAGCTTGATTTAAAGTCTATTTAATAAATAAAAAAGAAAAGATCGCTTAAATTTAGTTTTTGGTTTTATAGCTTCTAATAATTAAAAACAAAACCATAAATATAAAGAAAATTATTCCTAAGCCGATTAACACCTGTTGTGTTGTTACTGTCGTGGTTGTAATAGTTGTAGTTGCCCATAACATAATCATCACCAACAATATATCCAAATATTTATATATTTAAACTTTTACATTATACATTATGTGGAACGGATCACTCCACTAAGGGGAACTAATAATATTTGTTTTTTCATCCCCCTTTTAACTTAAGCTTATTAATTCTATCTAAAAATGAATCTCTAAATTGGAAAATTTATTTAGATTAAAATTAAGGTAATGAAGTGGTCAAAATGAAAATTGCAGCAGGTCTTGGAAAAAATAAAAATATTGTAGAAGCAGCAGCAGATGTTGATTTTGAAGTCATTTTAACAGAATCTGAAGAAGAATTAAGTAGCATGTTGTTAAACAATAAAGTAGACGGCGCTGTTAGAGGATCTTTAAGTTCTACAAAAATTTTGAATGTTTTAAGAAAAGAAC
>JAEYQZ010000074.1 GCA_023409695.1 Methanobacteriota archaeon
GGAAAGGAAAAAAATAACGACGAGGTGTGCGAATGAAGGCCTGGCTAAAATTTTCACCGGATATAACCAATAAATCAATAATTTCAGACACAATAAAATCCTACGATATAGATTTCAATATTTTAAGAGCGAATATAACTCCTAAAGGAGGCAAACTGCTGGTTGAGATATCTGGAAATCAGGTCGAAGAGAGCATTGAATACATGGAAAGCCAGGGAATTAGTGTGGATCCTATTAAAAAAGTGGTGAGAAAAGAGGAAGAGAAATGCGTTGACTGCGGTGCATGCGTTTCTTTATGCCCTGTAAAAGCCATATCTGTTTCAGATGACTGGACCATTTTAGTAGATGACCAGCTGTGCATTGGATGTGCATTCTGCACCAGTTCCTGCCCAATGAAAGCTATAAAAATTACAGAATAGATATCTCTGGCATTAATTAAATTTAATGCCTGTTTTTAAATTTTTATAAAAAATAGTTTATCCCGTTTAAATCTGCTTTTTCAATTTATAATCTAAAATTAAAAAAGAAGAATAAGTAATCAGCTTATTCTTGAGCTGGAGTCTCTTTTATTTCTGCTCTTATTACAGATCCAAGAATTCCACCAACTATTGCTAAAATTATATCTGCAACCACGTAAATTAACAGATAACTGAGTATGGATGTTATTAAAGAGCCATAACCTTGGGCAGCGTATATAATTACCAGTATTATAAGGAATATAACTGCCCCTATTATACCCATAATTGTTCCATTAATTGTTCCATCCTTAATTGTTCCTCCAACCATGAACCCGACTGCTATTCCAGCCAGTAAAAAGTCAGCGGTTAATAAACCTGAACTAAGCATTGATAACACACTTAAAATAACGGCAATTATTGTACCAATAATTATAGGTCTCCATTGAATCATATTATTAGCCATATTTTTTCACTTCCTAATCTATATAATAGAAAATTAGTAAGACCTATTTAATAACTTTTTCCAAATTTACACCCAAATCTATACCAGATTAAACTTATTTGAGATTTTTAGTGTATTTTAACATTATTACTCATAATACTTTATAAATATTTAATTACTAATTTGAATATATTTAATAAAAAGAAGATAAAAATAAATTTACAGCATTCATAAGGCTGTTTAAACTACTAATTTAATAAAAAGGTTAGCCTATGAAAACAAGCACTGGATTTTTTATAATCTTAACAGAATACATAAAAAGGTTAAGTGCAAATGTGATAATCTCTTTAATGGTAATTACATCAGTTTTTACAGGCAAATTTACGGTTTCTATATCAAAAATATAGATATGACAATTTCTAAGGGAGGGATATCTTTGAATAGTACTAATTCCGATACAACATCAAAAAAGGGAAACAATACTTTTTCTAAAAAAGGAATAACCTTCAATTACCCCTTAAAATGGATTGAATTCCCAAATTTTATTAATCAGATCATATCCAGAGATCTCCATGAAATAGGCGTTTTAGATGGACCCAATTCAGATGCCCATTTAGTGGTCCAAAAATACAGTTTATCATATTTAGGAGTAAAATCATTTCAGGAGTATCAAAAAAAGGATATAGAAGACCTGAAACAATCTAAAGCATCCATAATTATGGAAAATAATACAGCAGACAATGATTTAACAGTTTACGAAGCAATAACTTACGATTACAACCCAGATAATACTACACAAAAGACTCTTTTTGTTACAGCAGGAAAAGGTCAAAATGTATACATTTTACAGTTTTATTCAAGTCCAGAACTATTTGACAGATATTTACCTGAATTCAAGCAGATAATATCTACAATTAAATTACAATGAAAGTTAATGCTATATCAATTCATTAAAAATCCTTTTCAAATTAACAGGGTCTATCTGACCATTTACTGAGATTTTACCGTCTTCTTGAATTCTGACTTCTATGCGCTCCGAATTTGAGGATAAATCATTTTTACTGTATCGACCACTTAAAAAATGATATCTCTGATTGGATGAACCCACTAAAGGTCTGCTGAAATCAGATTTTTCATGGATATATGGACTGTCAATTAATATATCAGTCACTGAAAGAAGATCATGCCATGATTCCTTCTTAGAATTTTGAATATCTTCTATTTTATAACCTGTAAATGTTATTATGGAAAGTCCTGCTTCTTTTAATTTTAAAGCCAGTTTAAATAGCGCTTTGGCCTGATCAAATGGTTCGCCGCCGGTGAATGTTACGCCTTCAATTTCTCCAATATCTATTATTTTTTCAGCCAGTTCATCTACAGAAATTTTTTGGCCCCTGTCTTTAGACCATGTTTGAGGTAAAGCACAATTTTTACATTGTATTGAGCATCCTTGAACCCATATACAAGCTCTTTTACCAGGTCCCTCCACTTCACTAACAGGTAAAAATTTATAGATATTTAAATGCATTTATATGTCCACCAGCCTGCCGCTCCTTTGAATCTTTGTTTCACGATCGCTTATAACAACTGAAGGCCTAATCTGCTCTAAAATATGGGGTTTAAGACCTAAAGCTTCACCAAATTCTTCAAGAGATTCAAACTGTGAATCCTGCCTTAATTTAACTGCTTTTTTAGCTAAAATAATTCCAACACCAGGGAGCTCTGCTATTACCTCTGCAGGATCATGATTTATATCCACAAGTAAAGAAGATGATTCTTTAAAGGCCGTTTCATTTATACTGCCAGTTTTGCCATTGCTACTATTATCAGATGATTTAGGCCATCTAGATTCATAATAATCAAGATCATATTCTTTGCGAATGTTTTGTCTTAATTCTCTTTCCTTCGCATCTTCCATTTCTTTGAGTCTTCGCTGGAAATGTAATTCTTCTGCGTTATTTATCTGATCTATAGATTCTAAGCGCAGTAAATATTCTTTACGGATATAAAATGCATGACCAATTGATATTAACCATGGAATTAGGAAAAGAGAACTTACCGTATTTATAAATGAATCTGTAACTACACCCTCAGCATTAATCATGCTAGGATTTATGAAATAACTCATAAAAATTTCTGTAATAGCAAAAGGAAGGAGATGTATAATACCATATAGACTCCATTTCCTATTTCTGACCCTGATTCCAGCATAAATAAATGCAAGCCAGTTGGTAAAATAGGTAAATGTCAAAATAATCCATAATGAATGCAGCAGTTCCCATGAGCGCCTTGACATGATTTAATTCCTCTTTATACGTTGTTTCTGTTTTGTAGATACTTTAAC
>JAEYQZ010000078.1 GCA_023409695.1 Methanobacteriota archaeon
GATCTTCAGTCTGGCGTTCTCCCAACTGAACTACCACGGCAAATGGGCCGGACGAGATTCGAACTCGTGATCACCTCCGTGTCAGGGAGGTATCATACCCCTAGACCACCGGCCCGGAGTGCGTCTAACTTGAATATAGTTCTATTCCTATATAACCTTTTCCCTTTTTTCATTGAATTTTTTTGTGAAACAGTAAAATAAATCAAATTATTCTGACTTTTTAACCATTTCTTGTTAAACTTGCTTAAATTATTTGCTAATTACCATATGTGTTTATACATTATATTCTTTAAAATTTTAATTTATGCAATTTATTGATTAAAATATAATATATGTTAGATACGGATTATCAGGAACTATTTCTAGATTATTTGAGTAAAAAAGCATACATTAATTATAAATATTAGTAAAACAACTTATTATATATAAAAATCCTTGGGAGGGTTGAATTATGGACGTGGAGCCGATAAAAACTACGGTAGATGAGCTTTTAAAAGTTTTGGCAACTGAAAATGTAATTGGTGAGACAATAGAGACTGAGGATAAAATAATTATTCCAGTTACAAAATTTGGAATGGCATTTGGTGCTGCAAGCGCTGAAGGCAGCGCACTTAAGGATCAAAGTGGAAAAGGCAGTGGTGCTGGTGGTGGTGCAGGTATTGAACCAATAGCTATGGTAGTTGTCTTTAAAGGTATGGAAGGTCCTGAAAGTGTTAGAGTTATGCATCTAACCAAACCTAGCCCAATGGGTAGGGCAGTATCTGAAGCTATGCCTGCAGTAATTGACCTTATGAAAGAAGGTAAAGAAACTGTAAAAGAAATGAGAGAAAAAAAAGAAGAAGAGAAAGAAGAAAAGGAAGAAAGTGAATAATCTTTTCTACTTAATTTTTTGTAATTAGGAACTAAAGAGTGAATTTAATGCTCGTAGCGACCGCCATAATCCTGATTATTCTGATAGTTGTAGCTGGAATTCTGGCGGTTCCATTTCATATATACCTTAATGTATACAATACTGGTTTTAAAATCAAGGGGACTTTTAGATTAACCTGGATGAAACTAAAATTAATCCAGAGAGAAATCCCTCCAGAAAAACAATCACAAAAGAAAGAAAATAAAAAGGAAACTGAATTTGAAATAAGCAGCATTCCCAAAATTTTGTTTCTTTTAATTGAATCATGGCCTTATCTTGAGAAGGTGTTTAACAGTTTTTTAAAATCTACCTCTTTTGAAATATTTTCTTTAAATTTAACTCTTGGATTGGGAGATCCTGCAGATACAGCTATGGTCAGCGGTTATTTCTGGGCTGCATCCTCCTTGCTGAATATAATTCCTAAAGCTTACATATCACTGGAACCTGATTTTTTAAATGAGAAACTAGAAGTGGATGCAACTTTAAAAATGAAAATACGGCTTTTTTGGATAGTTGTTGAAATTATAAGGGCTTTCACCAAGAAACCTGTAAGGGCACTTTTAAAAGAATTAAGGGAAACTAGAGGTTAAATAATGGTTAAATCTAACTTTACAGAGAATTTTGATGTTAAAACTATTGTTGGCAATTTTATTGGGGCACATGATAAAATTCTCCATCCTATAGTTAGGATTTCTATTTTAAGGGATAATAAAATGACTATTGTTGGATCATGGATAGTTCCAATTGCATTTGTGGTGGAAGAAAATGGAGAAAAATATATTATTTCTTTAACTGACGAAAAAATTAACCAGAATGAGATTTTAAATATGGTATAATCTGATATTGTTATATTTATGTTTTAATACATGTTAATTGTTTATTTGGAGTTTCTTAAACCGAATTCAAATGAATCTTCCCAATCATCTAGACATGAAATTTTAATGGGAACATTTAACATTCTACTTTTTATCTGAGCTTTTTCTTTACAGCATGGAGGAACTAATATATGAAAATTTACACCAGGTTTAGAAGATAATGCTTTCCAAAGCTTCTTATTTTTATTAGATAAAACATCGGAGCAGTTTTCATATTTGATTACCATTATGTCATTTCTTTTAACTGCGAATATGTCTAATGTGTAGCTTGGGTATTTAATATCAAAATTACTTAAGATTTTATTGGGGTATTCAAAGTTCCGTTTTACAATGTAGCCTTCCTTTTGCAGTGTATCCACTAAAGATTTAGCTATATTTCCTGGAAGCTCATTTTTTATTTTCATACTGCTGGTTCTAATGCCCATATCAATGCCCCTCATCAATTTACTCATGAAATGTAATCTTCAAGATATATAAATGGTTATCAGTTATATTTAAAAATTTTAACAGTGTTTAAATCAATAAAGAATATATAAAATCTTGTAATAGAACTATCATTCCATGGGATACTCAATACGTAATTTATAACCTGCTTTTTCGCTTAACAGAACTGTTCCTGGAATAAACTGGTTTTCATATTCTTTTACAATTCTCGATATGTTTTTATATGTTTCATATTTTTCATCCACAATTCCCTTCTTTACAAGGATCATGTATCTCATTTTAATGATTTCATCCTTCAGTTCATCCATTTTATCACCTGTTTTGAGATATGTGCACAACTTCAACATATTTCGATCATATAATTCAGATAATGTAATTATTTTTTTTATTATATCTTCCGTTTTGTTGAAATATGTACATTACATATCAATATTTTCTGTACAATAATAAAGTGTCGGAACTAGTATATAAATATTTTTCAATATTTTTCTTTAAAATCCCTTCATTGCTCAGATAATTATTCATATATATGAACATTGTATAAAATAACTAGTTTTTTATGAAAATAGTTATAAAATCTAAATTAAAATGAAAGAAAATTTGGTGAATTTATCATTATGCTGTAAAAAATTAGTATTTTACTTCTAGTTTGGGAATATGGATAAAAATATTAGAATTGTGGATTTTATTAGATAATTGCAATCCTTCCAGCTTGTGTTATGGCATATTTCTCAAATAATCTTGATTTTTTAACTAAACCTCTGTCTATGAGTCCTGCTAAATGTTTATATGTCATTGCACGGGATATTTCTGCATTATTTCCAATTTCAACAGCACTTAAATCTTCATTAGCTAAAAGCTCCAGAATTTTTTGTCTTGTCTTTGATATATCTAATTTTAAAAGGGGTATTCTCAGGACCCTGTCGTTATGACAGCTGAAAATTGCGTTTATTTTCTCTTTATTTGCTACAAAATTAAGTAGAGAACCCAAATCATCGCCTCCATAGGCAATAAATACTTCTCCATGTTTTTTAGCAGCATTTATAACTTGTGATATCTCTTTACATATTTCTACGGGATCTTCTGTTTCAATTTTAATTTCACCGCCTTTAATGAATTTATCTAATTCAGTTCTTCTGCGGTGTTTTCCACTTAAAATGATCACGCCTTCAGCTTGTGTTTTCATAGAAGCGTTAAACAAGCACTGGCCCTTGAGGTTTGTAATTAGGGTTCTCATTCTTTCACCTGTAAATAACTACCAGTTTTAAGTATTTTAATTATACAACTTTAGTCTCATTTAATTGTAGACTATTCAACTATATATGTTATATAGATGCGAAGGTTTATTTAAGTTCCCAATTTATTTTAAATAAAAAAATATGAATTGGAGGATAATGAATATGGCTGATGGAGTAACATCCGAAAGTGAACTATCCACACGTCAGGTAAATGTGGGAATTAAAAATGAAATAGCCGATAAAAAACATCTCTTAGCGATTGAAGTGCCTAAAAAACTGGATTCTATAGCAGTTGGCCTTGGGGATGGAGTCAATGTAACTTTAAAAGGTGATGTTGGTGATTTTGTCGGGGCACTTAATAATGGTGCAAGGATAGAGATTGAAGGCAATGCTGGACGATACGTTGGTAATAATATGACCGGCGGTGAAATAATTGTTAATGGTTCGGCTGAAGATGGTGTAGGTTTTGGAACCTATGAAGGTACGGTTGTAGTCCATGGAAGTGCCGGTGATGGAATAGGACAATTAAATAAAGGAGGATTAATTGTCATTGATGGAGACATTGGAAATCTTGCAGGTCTTTACATGTTAAGTGGGGATATCATTGTAACGGGCAGCACAGGTATTGACACTGGTGACTGGATGATCGGGGGTTCAATATATGTCGGAGGAAACTACAAAACAGGTACAAATGCAGAAATTCGTCAAATGAGTGATGATGATAAGCAAAAACTTAGAAATATTTTCGCTATTTATAAAATAGATGCAGATATTGACAGTTTTACTAAAATAGAACCCAAAAAATTAAGGCCATTTTACGGTGATGAAAAATGAAACAAATTCTTTTAACAAATCCAGAAAACTGTGATGGATGCAATGAGTGTATAGATGCGTGTGCTAAAATTAATGGGGAAAGCGGATTATTTTTACATAAAATGACTGAAGGATATCAAGCTATTGTTTGTCAGCAGTGTATTAATCCTTCATGTATTAAGGGATGCTTTAGAGATGCAATATACCGTGAAAATGGTGTTGTAAAAATTGACCATGACCGCTGCATAGGCTGTAGATTATGCGTTTTAATGTGCCCTATTGGGAGCATAACCTATACTGAAAACATGATGTTAAAATGTGAACAGCAGTGTGCTGATTCAAACGGTGGTAAACCAGTATGCGTTGATGCATGTGAATCCAAATGCTTGAAAGCAGTCGATGTAAAAGATGTCGCTACAGGAATCCAGCAGGGATTTGAAATGAATGGAAAACAATCCAACTCTTCATTAGCTCCTCAAGCATCGTCAGATCTTGCTAATGCCACACAAGGGCTTTGTGTATTTTGTGGGACTTGTGAAATTGTCTGCCCAACAGATGCAATTGAAATAATTGATAACCATGCTGAAATTGATAAGTCTAGATGTATAATGTGTGGATCATGTTTTGCAGCATGTCCTGTTTTAATACCGAGTGGTGCTGGAAGTATATGGGATCCCAGAACTATTGCAGATATAAGATTCACATCTAAAGCTGGAAAATATGTGTTAAGAGGTTTTGGAACTGAAAGGAGCCTCCCTAGTTTTGATGATATTGTAATACTGCCGGCTCAAGCATCCATTTCACCTGTAGATAAATACAGGGAAGCATGTAATACTGGAGTTGTTCTTGGAGCTCGCTTTGCAGAAGAACCTTTGGTTTTAGATACTCCTGTCCTAATTGCAGGAATGTCCTTTGGTGCATTGAGTAAAGAATGTAAAGTAGCATTTGCTAAGGGTACATCACTCGTAGGATCATGTGCAAATACTGGAGAAGGAGGAATGCTCCCTGAAGAAAGAGAAGAAGCAGATAAACTAGTTGTTCAATATTCTTCAGGTAGATTTGGAGTTTCAGTTGATTATCTAAATGCTGGTGATGCTATCGAAGTAAAAATAGGTCAAGGGGCTAAACCTGGAATGGGAGGCCATCTACTTGCTGAGAAAGTAAGCCCAGAAGTAGCCCAAATAAGGGGTATACCACTTGGAACTGATGCTTTAAGCCCATGCAGATTTTTGGATGCAACCAGGGATGGGGACCTTGCAAAACATATTGAATTAATCAGGGAAGTGACCGACTGGCGTGTTCCAATAATAGTTAAACTCGGACCTGGAAGAGTTGATGAAGACGTTAAAATTGCTGCAGAAGCTGGAGCAGATATTATTTCCGTTGATGGAATGGAAGGCGGAACAGGTGCTGCTCCTGAAGTAGTTATTGAACATACTGGAGTTCCAACACTTGCGTCACTTGTTCAAGCTGTAAATGGGCTTAATGAAATTGGAATGAAAGACGAAATAGACCTTATAATTACTGGAGGGATAAGAAGCGGTGCTGACGTGGCTAAAGCTATGGCCATGGGTGCTGATGCAGCATACATTGGAACAGGGGCAATGATCGCTGCTGGATGCCGTGCATGCCGTATGTGTTATACAGGAAAATGTCCTGTAGGTGTGGCAACCCAAGATCCTATTTTAAGGGAAAGAATGAACGTGGATTTATCCGCAGAAAGGGTTGGAAACTACATAAAATCCATGACTGAAGAAACAAAAATGTTGGCACAGTTAGCCGGTCACAATGACATACGTGACTTCTCCATGGATGATTTGCGGGCATTGAATACAAACATTGCAGAAATAACTGGAATTAAACTTATAGGTAAATAAACCTATATTTTTATTTCTTTTGTTTAAAAATAAAAGCTAAAAAAT
>JAEYQZ010000136.1 GCA_023409695.1 Methanobacteriota archaeon
TTTTTAAAAAGGGATTTATTAGAACTCACTGAATCCTGTAATCTTCTGAAATTTTAGTTTCAATTGATATATAAAACCAATCTAATTTTATTAACTATTCAAATAAATTTATTAACTTTCAAGAACATAATCAAAAATAAATACAGGAGGTATTAAGATTGACAAAAGGAGATGTTTACAAAGTTTTTAAGAAGGATCATGCCCATATTAAAAAATTATTTAATGAAACATTAAGAGATACCTCGAAATATCCTGAAGCTCGGAGAGAACTGGAAGCTAACATGCTTGGTGAAGAACAGTTCCTTTATCCTGCGATGGACTTTATTGATGAAGACCTGGTAAATGAAACTAAACGAGAAAATGAAGAAGCATTCAGAACAATGGCAAGAATGAAAAATATGAATGAAGAAGACCGTGAATGGGTGGACAGCTTAAGGCGGCTAAATGATCTTGTGGTTCATCACATGGAGATCGAGGAAAAAGAAAATGGACTCTTTGATAAAGCATCTGAAGTTTTAAGCGAGGAAGCAGAAGAAGATATACTCCATTTATACAACGAGCTAAAAGCAGAGAATCTTCCACCTTAATTAAAAAAATTACAACTCTACTTTAGTTTAAATTGATTAAAAAGAATTTATTAGATTAAAAAATTTAATAGACTTATAAATAGCGCACTGATGGTTAAAAATGAAAGCTTCCAATTGCTATTTCAGAGATTATCATTATCCATAGAATTTACAAATGGAACTATAAATCTTCTTAGATGAATACATCTTATACAAATTTAAGTGATTAAAAAATTCAGGCAAATCTTATATTCCTATTATTCATATAAAATTTCAGAGTGGAATTAAAGCAAGAGATAGCTAATCCTAATTTAAGCAATATAACTTCACATCAAATTAAATTCCACACTTTTTCACTCATGAAATATCTCTGAATGGAATTTATAGATTTTTACATCATTATATAGCCAGCAGTCTGCAGTAAGCCCCGCTTTTGTACATGTATTATATAAAAACTCTTCTACATTCCATCCCCACTCTACAGCAACTTGTGGAAGTAATAATCCTTTGAATGGGCCTCTTTCTATAATAAGGCCATCTTTACCTATTTCAATCTTATCCAGATATTCTTCAGGCTTTTCAACTTCAATAATTTCAGGTTTTGTAAGCACACTCACTTCAATTTCAAGGTCATCTAATTCATCAAGGCTTACCTGTGGAAAACGAGGATCATTTACTGCAGCAGATATAGCGACATCAATTACAGCATTTACAAGCGGCTTCACTGGTTCTGAATAACCTATACATCCCCTGAGCATTCCATCCTTATTTAAGGTTACAAATGCACCCATATCTTCTTTTAAAGTATCAGGAACATCTTCAGGCACATCCATAATTTTTCTACGTACTATATAATTTTTTATGGATTCCTTTGCAAGTTTTACCAGAAATTTTCCTTCTTCTTCAGATACCATTAAATTCACCCCCTAAAATAAAAAAATAAATAGAAAAAATAATTTACATTGCTCCCCCAACGGTTGCTTCGCTGACCCTTACATGAGGTCCTCCATCTCCAACTGGAGCAGTTTGACCGCCTTTTCCACAGAACCCAATGCTTAATTTGAAGTCGCTTCCAACGCCGTCCACTTTATTGAGGATTTCCAGAATGTTTCCAGATAAAGATACATCTCGGAGTGGGTCTTTTACTTCCCCATTTTCTATCATAAATGATTCAGCGGCGTTAAACTGGAAAATACCTTTTCCAGTGTCTACCTGTCCACCTCTGGAACCTTTAAGATATATTCCATTAGCCATATCTTCAATTAATTCTTCAAATTTCATATCGCCAGGTTTAAGGTACGTATTACTCATTCTAACAATTGGCTGGTCCCCAACTCTAGATCTTGCATTTCCTGATGAGGAAATTCCGAGTTTTGCCGCAGATTCTCTGGAACTTAGCAGAGATACAAGCATTCCATTTTTAACCAGTACATTTTTACTGGTTTTAACACCTTCTGCATCGTATGGATAATAACCAAATGCATCCATACTGGCATCGTCTATTATTGTAACCAATTCTGATCCAATTTGAGTTCCCATTTTACCTTTAAGAATTGAATCATTCTGTAAAATTAAATCTGCTTCAGAAGCGTGCCCTACAGCTTCATGGATAAAAACACCAGTAAGTTCAGGGTCCAATATTACTGGAAATTTTCCTGAAGGCGGCTTACTAGCACTTAAAAGCCTTACAGCTTTATCCGCTGCTTTCCTTCCAAATTTTTCTATATCTTCCCTTTGAAGTACTTCAAATCCACGCGCTCCCCCAATACTTCCATGCCCAAACTGGATCATATCTTCTTCTGATGCGACAGCATTCAAGAACATTGCAACCCTTGATTCTTCATTTGTAATGGAAGTACCTTCAGTATTTAAAAATAAGCTCTTTCCTTCTGCATCAACATAACTTACGGTAGTACTGACTATTCTTTCGATGGTCGCGGCCTGGTTGACTTCATTCATGAGGTCCTTTTTGTCCTCGATTGATACATGAGAAGGTTTTATTTTTGCCTTTGATTTTACATTGTCAACTTTTGCCTCAACATCGGCAAGTTTCACGTCGCTTTTTAATGATTTTACCAGTTTAAGGGCAGTTTCTACAACTTCATTCATCTTTGAAAGATCAGTAGTAAATGCTGAACCCCATGCGCCATTTTTTAGAACTCTAATAACAGTTCCAAAATCAGATCCTGATCTTATCTCCTGAATTTTACCATCTTTCATGGTGATAGCTGTATTTTGACTATCACTGACCCTTATGTCAGCATAGTCCACTTTATTTTCTATTTTATTGAGTATTCCCTCAAATAAATCGAGATCTAATTGACTTGTCATTATGATATCTCCATTTAATTATTAATTTTCCGTTTTTATTCAAAATAAAATCCATTTAAAGTATAATATTAACGTAAATGTATACATGGCCATAAAATATGGCAATTAAGATTTAATCCGTTCTATCAATTAATAATCATTGTCAGCGATTTTTTTTAAAAGATAAAACTAATTATATTATGTAATAGGGCCTTTATATTAATTATGTTTAAGCTGGTTGTTGAATTTAAAATCAGTGCCAAAGAGTTAAAGTTGACATTTCATTATCAAAAATGAGTGATGTTTCTTGAGACCACTATTTGAGTTAAATATATCTTAGAAAAAATGCAATTATGATAAGGTAATATAATTGACAACTTTTTGATCTAAAGCTCTTTATTTTAGGGGATGAAAAATTCAGTTATGTTAATTAAACTTTGTTACTATTGCA
>JAEYQZ010000208.1 GCA_023409695.1 Methanobacteriota archaeon
TAAACTCTACTCCACATTACTATTGGGAGAATAGCGGCAAATATGGCTCCAACAGGGCCAAATGTATAAATTAACACAACTGTGGGCCCTGCAACTCCCATTGCATGGATGCTGATTTTCCAGTAAAGATTTATAAAAAACACGATAAGCGTGTTTAAAAAGTAGCTGAACATTAAAATAGTAGTCATAACTGGTGCATTTAGGGTATATAGAACTGCAGCCCCTATAAAATAGGATAAAATCACTATGATAAGTGGATAATTTCGATCCTTCCTTTCAGGTATATCCATGTCCATTTTCTGACCATGAATGCGTTTACCTTCAATCCATCTAAGTACGAATAATACGGGTAATATGCATGTAAAAATGGCACATATGGTTGTTATTACTATAAAATCATGGAAATTCAGAAAATAGTAGTTTATTATTGCAAATGCAGGAATTGAGATTATAGGAGCATATGCAATGTATGAAATAAACACTGCAAATTGTTTTTTAAAGTCATCTTTGACAAAATGGCCCTTCATGGAATTACCTAATGATACAAACATTGAGAGTCTATATCTAAATTTTCGTGATAATAAGATTTAGATATATTTAATTTTTAGGTTATTAACTGTTTCTAATTAGTATTAGCTAGTCATTCGTGAAATGTAGTTTACAGCAGTTAAATTTTCAAGAATTCATCAGGAGCGAGGCTTGTGGCAAGCATCATCATGTTAATATCTTGATGATCGGTCCAGCTGCGTTGTTTCCTGTTTTCATCATTTATCCAGAACTGATCTATCTTTTCACCAGTTGATTTATACCTTAAGAGATATTCTACCTGCCTTTCCAGTGAATTATTCTTATTAAACATGTGGGGATTCTCTTTGATCCATTTAGATAATTTTTCAACACCTTTTAGACCAATTGATAATCCAAGTTCTCGGAAAGCAAGGCGGTATCCTGCTGGAAGATCTAGGGAGTTACCTGCCACAAAAGATCCAAGGCAGGGTAACGATGAATCAATGATTGTTTTAAGTAAGTTGCTGTAAGAAAAATTATGTATTATCAATTGTGCAGTCCTTGCAGCATCTGATAAAAGACCTCCAATGCCTAAAGGATCATTTGTAATCATACTCTGGCCTTTGCAGATATCTGCCATGTCATTTATCTCAGCACCAAGGTCGAATTCAGATAACTGTTCGAAATTTCTGGCCGCAGCTTGAAGTTCACTGTAGGTTATAAAACCATCAAGGGGATCATGCTGCCCCATGGCAAAAATAAGAGGATATGAAAGGTCAATACTCATTTTCCAGTGCATTCGCTTTTGGTGGTTTGAGGATGGGGCATAAGTGAACCTTGCATGAACAGCTTGCGCTAGTTCAATTGCCCATCGTAAATAACTTGGATTTCCAGAAACTTGACTTACACGGTTTAAGGCGTGCATCCACTTTGTTAGATAATGATAGTACTGCCCGTCCTGGTCCCATTCCTGGCTTTCATTGAACCTTTCATCAGGCTTGCGTTCGGGCATTGACTTTCCAATTCGAAGACCTCCTCTAGTTGGGTGTAGTTCACCTTCTCCTTCATCAAAACCGCTGATCCATCCTGAGCGTGGATCATCCTCGCGGTGTTTGCCTAATGTGTGGTGCACCTGGTTAACTAACTGGAATGCGAGATTTAAATAAGTTTTATCATCTGTTTGGCGGAAAAGTTCAAGAAAATTACAAACTGCAAATGCGTCTGTCCATAAATAACGTCTAGGGTTTGCTCTAACTGGTTCTAAACCAGTTGAACTTGCAAAATCAAGCATAATTTCTTTAACCGAATTAAGATCCGTTTTTTGCATATTTTCACCAAAATTTTATCATACTTATTTATCAATTTTGGCATACTTATAATTTGTCGTGGTTTATAGGAGTTATTTTAGGGTTATGGGAGTTAAGAGGTGATATTTTTTAGTTATATAGTTTAAAAATAGCTTCTTGATTTTTGGTTATAAATTGATATTTAAAAATAGTAAATGAAAAACAATAAAAATTTTGTAGATAAGATTTAAAATATTATTCTGGATATAAATCTCTTAGGGCATCTTTAAATGGTGCTGGCCATAGACCACTTTTATCATCTAATTCTTTAAGTGTTAGCCATTCTTTTGTCCATGTGATCTCATTAAAATCATTCCACGTGTTCTTACTTTTCCCTGTTACAAGATCAACATAAACATATTCAGTTATTTTATAGTCTACATCGTTATAGTAATATACAGGTACTTTCCAGATTTTTCTGCTATCCATAGTCACTTTACTAGGTTTCCCGACTCTGACATTCTCTGACAGGCCTTCGGAATGAATATCGGCAATATACTGTGCTTTCAGTTCATCCAGTGATCTCCATGTATTTGCAGGTTGGTTCAGGTCTCCCTTTTGTTTACTCTTCAATGATTTCGCATCAATAGTAACAATCATTGAATTATCCATTTTAACTATCCAGTACTTTCCATCAATGGTTAGAGAAGTATTAAATGTATGGCAAGTGTAAAAACCGCCCACTCCGCAGCATAATCTTGCTATTGATATAGCGGTTGCTTCAGGAGTTGAGTTGTTAAAAGAAAGGTATTCATCACTATCTGAATTATTATTGGCTGTGATTGAATTTGAGGCATCTGTTGAAGTGTCTGTAATAGTTGAAATGATTATAAATGCTGCAATAGCTAAAACAAGGGTAACACTTATTAAACCACATTCAATCAGTAAAGTTTTTCTAATCATGATATAACTCTTTATTCAGGGTATAAATCCCTTAAAGCATCTCTAAAAGGTGATGGCCACCAATCACTCTTCTCATCTACCTCTTTAAGTGTTAACCATCCCTCTGTTCCGGGGTTATCGTTAAAAATGTAGCAATAAATGTCATAAAAAATGTCGCTGTATACTTTTTTACTTTTTCCTGTTGCAAGATCAACATAAACGTATCCTACTAATTGATCATCGTAGTCTCCTTGCCAGTTACTAATGAGGGTATATAATGGTACTTTCCAGATTTCTTTGTTATTTAAAGTTATTCTATGAGGTTCTCCAACTGTTTCGTCACCATTTTTTTGAATATCTGCAATATATTGTGCTTTCAGTGCATCCAGGGACTGCCATGTATTCACAGGCGGGTTTAAATCTCCATTTTGTTTGCTCATCCATGTTTTTGCATCAACAGTAACAACCATTAAATCATCCATTTTAACTATCCAGTACTTTTTATCGGGAGTTAAAGAAGTATTAAACGTATGGGAGGTATAAAAACCACTTACTCCTTGATACAACCTTGCTATAGATACAGCAGTTAATTTGGGAGTTGAATTATCAAATGCAGTATAATCTTTGGAAAAGTCTTCTGGAAAAGTTTCATTTGTTGAATTTTCGCTTATTGAATTCAATTCATATGTTATATTTTCAGCCGATGAATTTAAATCATGTAAGTTTCCAGGGGACATTGAATTATTAGCATTGGCTGAACTGGGAAATATAGTTATTCCTATGCTGAATAAAGCGATGATAATGCTTATTAAACAGCCGAAAATTAGTAAATTTTTCTTTTCCATGATTAAACTTCCTTTATTAATTTGTTATATAACTTAAATTTAGAAATACTACTTTAAAATGACAAAATATATTCTATAACTAATTATACGTTATTAAGTTGGTTCGGAGGGATATTGTCTATATTTGTAACCATTAAATCTTACACGTCCATAAGATTGAATATAATTGTCCATAAATCCTCCATAATGTTGAGCACCATCATAAAGCAGAGTACAGTCAAGATCTACCCAATCCATTGGGCCAGATCCCCATTTTATCTGTGCCCAGTAGTGGCCGGGATATTTTTTCTGCCCATTATGGTAGTCTTTATAGTACCCTTGTGGCTTGTATACATATCTGGCTGTTAGGCCCATAGCTCGGGCAAGACAAACAACTAGCCTTGCCATTTCACAACAATTGGCCCAACCGTAAATCATTACCCAGTTAAAGCTGTTTTTTGTGTTACAATGATAGTGATAACGTATATGTGTTGTTATCCAATTCCAGATTGCACGCCCTTTATCGTATGCACTTTTAGGATACCCTGCATTACGCAGTATTTTGTTTGCTAGAGCTTTTATTAAGGGATTAGATGATGTCCATCCTGCCCCCGTTCCTTTGATGGATTTCATCTCATCATCAGTTAAAGTGTTATTGTTACATAACTGCAGATTGCTTGAATCATTGGTTATTATAAGTGCATAACCATATTCACTTGTTTTATT
Organism: Methanobacteriota archaeon; assembly: GCA_023409695.1. Lineage (GTDB taxonomy): Archaea > Methanobacteriota > Methanobacteria > Methanobacteriales > Methanobacteriaceae > Methanobacterium_D. The sequence continues at coordinate 4,286 of JAEYQZ010000208.1, forward strand.
TTGTATATACGCTTCAGTAAAATCTGTTAAAGTCATATTAATGTTTCCAGAGTCGGTATCTGCAAGATGAACTATTGTATTGTTTATACTTGTTACAATGCTGTAATGGCCTATATTATCCATGATTAAATACACAATATTCCATGGTTTGAGTTCGTTCACTGCTAATTTAAGTCCTTTCATAATTACTCCTTGTTTTTGTGCTGCTTGAGCGAGTCCATGCATTGTTGTTCCATTTTCATCTGTTCCAGCATCAGCTGCCAGTACATCTTGTGATATGTTAATACTTAGATTTTGAAGAACTGTAGCAAGTGAAGCAGGCCCACAATTAGAAGTAGTGTTTGACATCACGACTCCGATTGTATTTACCATTACCTCGTCTGAAATTGGATTATCTGTTATATTATTTCTGATTGGGTCATCATCGGGAGTATTGTTTATAACTAACTGAATAGGGTCTTCAGGATTTACAGTACAATTAGAAGCTGACACTATTCCTGTAAACATTGTTAGTATGGCAAAAAAGATTATAAGAACTAAAATTTTCGTTAAATTATTCATACTTCATCCTCTCAATGTAACTAACTACTTACATATGGATGGAATTGAAGTATTAATTAACATTTTCCGTTGTAAAAATATTTTACCATTGTTTAGCGACATTAAATGCTTAATATTAGTTAAAATAAGTAATTAAACCGAATAATCAAAAATTTCAAGAAAATAAGTAATTAAACAAAAGTATAAGGTTATATGGCATATGTTTAAAAAGAGATAAAACGAGTAATAAAGTTCAATCCCAAATACAAAGCCTAAAAATATAACCATCACAGCTTTTAACGCCAACTGCAATATTATTGGCCTCTTCCATATCTTCATTGGCCGCAATTGTAGCATTAAGCTGAGGTTCTGTGAGATTGTATTTAGTGTTGTTAAGGGTCTGGTTTAAATAGGCACCTGCTACCTGTCCTGCTTCACTGATTCCAGTTTGGTCATTTTTATTAGCAGCTAATATGCTGGCAATATTTTGCAGAACTGAAGGTTCTTCAGGGCTTCTCTTGTAAGTTGCCATTGTTTCCAGGACATCTTGAGCGTTATGAGAAAGACGGATCTGTGAAGATAATGGCGATTCATTTATGCTGGCCACTGCAGCTAGTGCAATAAAAACAATTACTAGAGCAAGTACTGCGTCTAGAGTAAATACGAATCCATTATCGTCCATAAAATCATCCATTTTCAGTTAGTACATGTCCTAATCTGTCAATGGATTATTTATATTCCTCTATTCTCAAATTATTGAACTGTAAAATAAATAAATTGTAAAGGAATTATTTTACTTTTCCCTTACAGATTTTACCACATCATCTTTTTTCTTTATAGCAGCTAAAGCAGCTTTCTCGACTTTTTCTTTCATAATTTCAAAGTCTTCAGGGGTGGTATCTCCAACCACCTTTTTAATTTTTGTATAAGCTGCTTCTCTAAACAGCGGTGTTAACGCTTCTTCAGCACCATTTCTTATGAGTTTAGCTTTTCCAGTATCATCGACATAACCAATTTCAGCTATATCTACATTAGCTCCAGAAACTGCCTTTTTAACTTTTTCAGCTACATCTTCTGGTGCGATTATCATTAAAGAATCTACTGAAACTCCGAGTGGGTCTATATCTAGCTTTTCAAGCATTTCCAGTACCTTTGGATTTATCAGTTCCCTGATCTTATCATCAAAAACTGTTAACCCAACTCCTGTAGTACTTGCAATCTCATGTGCGTCTCCTCTAAGACCTCCGTTTGTAACGTCGGTCATTGCATGGACTTCTGGAAGTAACCCTGCATTAGAAATGGCTTCAGATGCTTTTATGAAACTGACATCCATTGTTTCATTTACAACATCAAACATTCCGTGGTATATCGCGGTTGTTGTAATGGTTCCTCCTCCAGAACCTTCAGTCATTAAAATGACGTCCCCTTTTTCGGCTCGCTTTCTTGCAGTTGGTGGATATTCAGATATCCCTACTGCACCTACTGCACTTACCAGCCTATCACCTAAAACCATGTCTCCACCAACTCGGAGAGTACTTCCTGCTACAAGCGGCACGTTTACAAGTTCTGAAACCGCACAAACTCCTGCAGTAAAGTCAAAGAGTTTTCCAACATCTCCGTCGTCTGCAAGGTGAAGATCGCTTAGTATTGCAACAGGGTCAGCCCCCATAACACACACGTCTCTTAGGGAAGCTCTAGCAACGTGGAATCCTCCTAGAAAAGGATATTCACTTAAACGGGAGTGTATTCCATCAACGGCTGTTGTCACATAAATATCGTCGGTTCCAACGCTTTTTTTAACTACGCCTCCATCGTCCTGGGCTTCAGGAGTTATAAACGCATTGGTATGGGTGCTTGACACGATATCTGCGATTCTTCTGTGAACGAAGAAATCTCCTTCTCCCCTGGAGCCAACACCAATTTCTCCCATTTTAACGTCTGCCTTATTGTAATTTATTAAATCCCTCAGGAAATCATCTGGATGAGATTCAATTGTTAAGGTATGTTTAACCTCTTCAATCACAGCAGATGCCATTTTAGAAGCTTGTTCTGGATTTATATTTTTATATTCCAATATTTTATCCCTTAAGCTATTTTCAACTGATTTTTCATCATTCTGATTTATTGCCTGTCTTACAAAGCCTTCTATGTCCACGTGATATCTCCTTGAATGTTTTAAATGAAATTTTATGATTTATATAAACTGATCTCTATATTCGATTGATCTTTATTGTGGTTCTATTAATTTAAATATATAATTATAATATTCAAAAAGATCATATTATAATATAACTAGCTAGATTATACTTGATTTACTATGCTTTTTACTATTAATGCTGTGACGTGTTATGAATGCGAAAACAGTAGATATTAAGGTTTTAATCTGGCTTAAATATAGATAATCTCTAAATTTAATTAACTTATGTGGTGGAGAGTACTCATGAAAAGAGATGTTATCAAGATTAATGAAGAAAAATGTACAGGCTGCGGCGAATGCATTCCAGGATGCCCTGAAGGAGCTTTACAGGTAATTGAAGGAAAGGCAAGACTAATAAGTGATTTATTCTGTGACGGTTTAGGGGCGTGTATTGGAAACTGCCCTCAAGGAGCTATAGAAATTGAACAAAGAGAAGCTAAGCCTTATGATGAAAATCAGGTTATGGAAAATATAATAAGGGGAGGGCCCAGTGTCATAATGGCCCATTTAAAGCATCTCTCTGATCACGGCCAGAAAGACCTTCTTAATCAGGCAGTTAATTTTCTAAAAGAAAGAAATATTGATATTCCTGACTATGAAAAAGGAGAATCATTTGAATGTGCTTGTCCTGGTTCAATGGCAGTGGATTTAAGTCAAAAAACTGAAACTGAAAATGAACCTCAGATAAGGGTTAGCCCTGAACTTAGAAACTGGCCGGTACAGTTACAGCTTTTAAACCCAAATGCGCCTTATTTTAAAAATGCAGACCTTTTGATCTCGGCAGACTGCGCTCCATTTGCTTATGCTAATTTTCATCAGGAGTTCTTAAAGGATAAGGTTTTAATAATTCTTTGCCCTAAGTTGGATAAGACTATAGAGATGTATGTAGATAAATTAACTGAAATTTTCCAAAAACAGGATGTAAACTCGATTTCAATAGTACATATGGAAGTCCCATGCTGTTCCGGAATTGAGGTTATAGTTAGGAGAGCATTAGAGAAAGCTCAAAAGGACATACCTCTTAAGGATTACACTATTTCTATATCTGGTGAAATAATACAGACAAAATAAAAAATAAATGTAATTAAGGGATGTTGAAATTAAATCCTTTAATTTTTGGTTTTTAAGAAATAATTTTCTTATTTTGATGGAATGGTTTTTACGAAATTTTTTAAAATGTTTAAACCAATTTCGCCGCTTTTTTCTGGGTGAAATTGAGTAGCAAATACATTATCTCTGCACACGGCTGCAGTCAAGTCAATTCCGTAGTTAGTAGTTGCAGCTATTATGTCTTCTTCATCCGGCTTTGCGTAATAGGAGTGGACAAAGTACATATAATCATTTCCAATTCCATCAAGTATTGGACATTCATTTACAATTTTCAGGTCATTCCAGCCCATATGTGGTATTTTAAGGCCTTCTTCTGGAATTTTCACTACTTCACCTTTAAATACATCCAGTCCTTTTACTCCTTTATTTTCCTGGCTTTTTGTAAATAATACCTGTAACCCTAAACAAACTCCTAAAAATGGCTTTCCATTATTTATATGTTCATGGATTATATTTTTGTAGCCTTCAAGGTGTTCCATGGCAGTTCCAAATGCTCCAACTCCAGGTAAGACCAGTGCATCTGCTTTTTCCATTTCATGGATATCCTGAGACACTAATGTTTCTTCACCTATCTTTGTGAATCCATTTTTAATGCTTTTGAGGTTTCCAGATCCATAATTAATTATAACTATCATATTTACCCATTTTTAAATCATTTAAAGAGTATTTAAGGGGATATTGACTTATCTTGTGCTGCTCTGACATAGAAGTCGTTTACACGTATTGTATCATTTAGATGTGGTGTTGAAACTTCATGTAAAACTGTGTTTTCCATTGCAACTATTGAATGAGGCCTTCCTGGCTCTATCCTTACGGTATCATTCTTTCCAAAGTATTCTTTCCTGTCTTCAAATTCTATATAACCAGAACCGCTTACTATGTACATGGTTTCATCTTTTTCGGCGTGGTAGTGGAAAGAGGTTTGATATCCTTCTCTAATGAATAATTCTTTTGTTAGATATTTTTCTGTGTAAATAAGGACCTTTTCATAACCCCATGGTTTATCTTCCCTGTTTTTATATTCTTTTCTGATTTGTTCCAGTTCTTTGGAGGTATCAATTGCCATCCAGAAAAGACCATCTTCTTTGTAGTAACCGAGTTGGTTTTCACTGGCCATCATTGGAAATACAGTTTTTTCAATGTCTCCAATTTCGAAATCTCCGAAATTAATTTCTCCATTTGAGAAATAAATCCCTCCATTGATGTAATAATCGAGAACAGGTTTTTCTTTGAATGATACCAGTTTATCTCCACTGACTTCAACTATTCCGTATGGAGAAACCATTTTAGTTATAAACATGGAAAGTGGATAATCAGATTTTGCGCCCTGGTGAATCATTTTCTTGAGATTTAAATCAGCAACTACGTCTCCATTCCTTATTACGCATTGTTCTTTGTCATTAACATGTTCCATGCCTAATCGTATAGCATTTAAAGTTCCGAGTGGTTCATCTTCAATTACATACTCAATTTTCATTCCGTTAAAATCATTGCCATACCGTTCTTCGATTTTTTCACTTAAAAATCCAGTTAACAGGAGCACACGATCCACGCCAGCGTTTTTAAAATCGAACATCTGCTTATCGAGAATTGTATAGGTATCGTGACCTTCTAAAATTGAATAATCGTATTTAATTTCAACTAATGGCTTTGGAACTTTCTCTGTAAGCGGTCTTAATCTTTTACCAAAGCCCCCGCAAAGTATCATACCTGCTGTTTTGCTCATTTTATCACCATTCACTTATTAGTATAATATTTTGTTTTTATAAGATATTAATACTTTATCTTTACTTATTAAGAGTAACTTAATTTAATTTTGATTATCTAAATTTTATCAATTTGATTATATCAATTATAACTTTAAACTTAACTTAAAATCTCCCTTATAACTTCACCGAAGTCAGATTGTACTATTTTACTGGTACCTAATGTTTTGGCATGTGCATCAAGTTCTGTAACGACGTATTTGTATCCTATCTTTTTTAAGGGTTCTACCAGTCTGGGACCATCTGTTATTGCAAGGGTATCTGCATCTATGGTTTCTATTGGTACTGCGTGAGGCACTCCTGCAACAATTACGAAATCGATATTCTTGCCTTTTAGAGCTTCCGCGGCTTTTTCACCAGTTACAGGATATTCATCGAGTCCGCCTGTTATTATATCTATATTTATACCATTTTTTTGGAATTCTTCTTTAATATTGGCTGCATGCTGCCTTATTCGTGGGAGTCCAATATTTTCATCAAGATTTGCAATTATAAGTGGTTTATTTTCGCTGTTTATTTTCTCAAATGGAATTTTCAGGATATCAGCAAAAAGGTAAGAAGTTTCTTTTTTTGCATTGAGGATAATAGCAGTTTTTGCATTGTTTTTAAGCTTTTCTATAAGTATATTTGCTATTTCCTGCTTGTCATCACCATAAGATGGGGCTATGTAACCTCCCTGTGCCATCCCGCGGGTTTTTTCAATTTCTGTTGCTAGCTTAAGCATTTTGGACTGTCTTTCGCATTCTTCAACAGGTATTATGCCGTCTTTACTTGCAGCTTCCAGCACTGCTATGGCTCCTTCTGTATTGTCTCCTTCACTTAATCCTCCATGAGATTCTACAGCAAGCACTGTAGCATCTATATTTGCACTTTGAATTGCTTCTTTCAAATCTTCTCCGATTATCATACTTGCACAGGTTCCAACAATCCCAACAAGTTTTGGAGAAAACATTGACTCCACTTCTTTTAATGTTTCTTCCAGTTTAGCAGAAGCTCCAAAAATAAAGTCATTTTCAGACATTGCAGTGGTTACAACTCTCACGCCATCATTTTCAAGGAGTCTTCCTGTTCTAAAACAGCAGCCGTGGGGGCCGTGAAGTATAATAACGTCAGCATTCATGTCTCTTAATGTGTATAATGATGCAGCAATTGGACTTGGTCTTGGATGCAATTTTTCACCTCTAAAGTAACTGATTTCGTTGAATATGTATTTTAGTTGCTTTATCAATTTAAATAAGCTTAATGTATCTCTGTTTTATGCTAAAATATTAAATCGACTAATATTTTTCACACAATGTTTTTTCTTTTAAGCCTATATTAACTCTGATAAATATAAGATTTAAGGTGATGAGTAGTATAATAATTATGTATGTTTAATTAATATCTTAATAAATTAAAGTCTCGAGTTAAAATTTTAGATGAAATGTAATGCTGTGGAGGCATGGTTAGCATAAGCTCTAAATTATTAGTACTGGTTATGATAGCTGCACTATTATGTTTGGTAATAGTTAATCAGCAGTATGCTCAGGATAATAAGCAGATTACAGAAATTAAAACTCCTCAAGTTTTAGAACCTCAAGTTTTGGGTAGTACCAGTAAAGGAATAGTAACAAAAAGTGGTCCCTATGGAAATCCAAACTCAACCCGAAAGATTGCTATTATAGTTGGAGTACATCCCCTTGAAGCAAATGCACATAGGGCTATCGTAGAATCTATTTTAAATAATTCTAATTCTCTTAACAGCTCATATTATATTTACAGTATTGGTGTTACCGAAGCTGCTGGTGATTATGGGGAAGGAAGAATAAACGGCCAGCAGCTTGCCAGTAAATATGCAGTTCCTGATATAAAGAAGAATCATTTTCAACTGGTAATAGATGTGCATTCCAATAGGGGTAATGATACAGGCTACAAAGAAAATAGATTTTTATCAGTACCGATAAAGTCCAATAAGTCTAAATTAATCGCATCTAAGATTATAAAGGAGATTCAATGGCTTGTTTATTATATACCTCCCAATGAGAAAGGCCCCAAAAGCCCTAAATACGTAACTATTCCTTTAATTAATTCCAGAATACCTTCAATTGTATATGAAACATATATGTATGAACCATATGGAACTACACTGGAACATGCAAATGAATTTATTAAGACTGTAGACAGTATAAAACTGAACTGACATGTTCAAAGTGGATTTATCTAAAGCTTTTTTTACTTTAAAATACATTTATCATTAAGACTCAGTTCTAACTAAAACATGATCTATGGCAAAACAATGATAATCAAAAATTTAATCACTGGAAAATTTGTAGATAGGCCAAATAGGTTCACAGTAACATTTCAAAGTGGAGATAAATTAGAAAATGCTCATTTGAGGGATCCTGGAAGACTTAAAGAACTTCTAACTCCTGGTGTTGATTTACTTTTAAGACATGCATTGAAATTAGGAAATAGAAAGACAAAATATGATGTGATAGGAGTTTTAAAGGGTGATCTTTGGATATTGATAAATTCTGGCTTTCACAATGACATTGCAGCTGATTTAATAGATTCTCAGATAATAGATGAATTTAATGGATACTCTGTCTTAAAAAGGGAATATACTTACGGTAAAAGTAGAATTGACTTCCTTCTGGCGAATGGGGATCAAGAAAAGATGCTTGTTGAAGTTAAAGGCTGTACTTTAGTTGAAGATGGGATGGCACTATTCCCTGATGCCCCTACTTCAAGGGGTAAAAGACATGTTGAAGAGCTTATGGGAGCTAAAAATGAAGGTTTAAGTGCTTCAGTTCTTTTCCTTATATTTTGTGAAGATGCAGTAGAATTTTCGCCAAACTTTAAGATGGATCCAGATTTTTCAGCATCATTAGAAACAGCTTATCAAAATGGAGTTAATGTAGTTGCTTATTCATTCAAAAATAATTTAAAAAAAGAAAATTTGGAGATAACTCCCTTTAAAAGAGTTAAATTAAGTCTTAGAATTTAAATAAAACCATCTTTTTCAAGTTTTTCAAATTCTTCCGGCTTTCCAATTCCAAGTATAATATCTCCTGCTTCTATTATGTAATCTCTAGGAGGATCTATGGTTAAATTCCCCTCCTTTCCTATACCTACCAGTACAACTCCTGTTCTATGATGTATATCTGCTTCTTCTACAGATTTGCCATCAAAATAACTGTTTGGAGATATTTTGACCTCTTTTATTTCCCTGTTTTTATGCTCTGCAAGGACTTCCTGGACAAACATGGCCTCGTATCCTTCATCAATACTTTTCTGCATGAGTCTTCCAGAGATTACAAAAGGAGATATAACCTGAGTCGCACCTGCAAGCTGGATCTGTTCTATATTTTCGTAGCGCTGAACCTCTGCAATTATTCTAACATTTTGATCTAATTTGCGAATGCTTAATATACAGTGGATCGTTTGTGAATCAGATTCCATATCTACAATTATGGCCTTAGCTCCAACTACATTGGCTTTTTCAAGGTCCTCGACGCGTGTAGGGTCTCCATGTACAAATGAGGCTCCACTTTTCAATGCTTTTTTCTTTATCTCTTCATTTTCGTCAACTACAAAAACTGCATTATCTTTTCCAATTTCTCTGATACATTCTGCTGTACTTTCAGTCCACCCGCATATTACAACGTGCTGTGATCTTTTCACTTTAATCAGCCCCATTAACTTCAGCTGCTGTCTCTCAACTAGAGTTTCAACAACTTCTCCAACTGCAATTGCAAAACTTCCAATACCTAATACTATCAATGAGATAGCGAAATACATCCCTAACGGAGTTTTAGGACTGTAATCCCCATATCCTACAGTCCCTATGGTAACAAAGGTCCAGTATAATGACACAGTCCATGTCTGGTTTTCTATTAGGTGAAATCCAATTACTCCATAGGCAATCACTATAAATATCCATATTAAAATACGGGTCATACGTAGTTTAATCAAATTAGGGACGTGCTTTCTTAATATTTCTATTATTACTACCATTTAGATTACCTTAAAACTATTATATTTGATTTAAGTTACTTCCTGAGGAAGAAGAACCATACTGCGAGAATTATAATTGCAATTATGATAATTATGATGATAATTGCAACCCACCATCCAGATCCGTCATCGCTGTCATCAGTTGAATTATTGCCTGTATTAGAAGTATCATCGTCATCGCCACTGTGAATCTTTTTAGCAGCTTTAGTTTTAATCCCTCCCTTAAGTAAAGGAGCTGTGTTGTCTAGAATAACTGAATTACTAGCTTGTAGGGTGCTAGACCCTGTGGAACTTGTTTCTTGTGCAAAAACGCCACTTGGAACTCCAAGCAGCCCAAAAACTAAAAATATCGCCATTAAATAAGTTAATATCTTCATTTTAATCCCCTTAAA
>JAEYQZ010000224.1 GCA_023409695.1 Methanobacteriota archaeon
TGTAATTAAAATTATAATAGTTTATATGGTTTAAAATTCCTAATAAAGTTTTCTATATCCTTATAAATATATGTTACTTATTCATTATTAGTATTATACTTTAAAAAGTTTAAAGAAATGAATAAGAAAAATTATCAGTTAGATATGTAAATTTTATTTTTTTTAAAGAGAAGGCAATTCAATATACTTAACATGTTTTTCATATTTTTCTTCCCATGAGGGTGCTGTAATGCATATCTGTTTTAGTTTGCCTTTAAAATAGAATCTTTTACCTGGAGGAACAATTACCACATCTTTTGCGTTGACTTCATATTCTTCATCTTCAATTATCCATTTTCCGCAGCCTTCTAAGATGTAATAAATAAAAGCGCTTTTTTCGTGGTAGAATTTTTAAATGTGTTTTCACTGTTTTTGATCAACCTTTTTTCAAAAAAGGTTGAATAAAAGCGCTTTTTTCGTGGTAGAATTCTTCGGAGTGTCCTTTTTTTGTTTCTTGATAAACTACAGCAGCGTTTGGACATTCTTCTTTGGTGTTGTAGATATGCATTTTCACGCCTTGCTTTCAAAAACAAAGTTTTTGAATGCCCGAAAATCTCTGATTTTCGACGGTTTTTCTATATTGGTTGTATTTTCAGATTTAAAGATCATAATTCCGCTCCAATAATTAATTTATATTTTGAAATAGATTATATCTTGTCTTTTTAACCTCTTTTTGCCTTATTTTATAAATTTTGCAACATCATCTCTGTGACTATCATCAATCAGTAATCTTTAATTACATTAAAAAAGAGAGTCTTTTAGTTCAGTACCTGATTAATCTAATTGAAGACTTTATTCTAAATTTAATTATATTCAAATTAACTTTTAAGGAGAAATAAATTGACTAGTAATCAAGCTAAAAAACTTTATCAAAAAGGAATAGAATTATTAAACTATGGAAAGACCGATGATGCTGTTAACTACTTTCGTGAAGCAGTAGAAACAGATCCTTTCTGTGTAGATGCCCAGCTAGAGTTAGGGTACCTTCTGGGAACTATGGAGAATTATGAAGAGGCATTAAAGTGTTTTAATAGTGCAGTAAAGATAGAAAAAAATTTCCCTGGATTTTTTGGTAAAGGCATGTGTCTTTTTTTCATGGAGGACTATGATAAATCATTAGAAGCATTTCTGGATGCCCAGGAATATGGGGAAAATGAGGATCTATGGTACTATATTGGAAGTCTTAATTTAATTCATTCTGACAATTATGAAGGTGCTATAAACTGTTTTGATATCGCATTGTCTATAAATGAAGAATTTGTTGAGGCATGGAATGACTGTGGTGTAGCCCACAGTATTTTAAAAAATGATGCAAGTGCACTGGTATATTTTGAAGGGGCTTTAAATATTGATCCTGATTATAAAGAGGCTATCTATAATATGGGAGCTACATTAGCTGATATGGAGCGTTACGATGAGTCATTAACGTACCTGGATCGAATCCTGGAAAAGGAATCTGATAATTTCAAAGCACTGTTTTATAAAGGAAATGCATTGTATTTCATGGAAAAAGAAGAAGAAGCAATTGAATACTTTATAAAAGCCCTTGAAATAGATAGAAATCAGCCAGAACTCTGGAATTATTTGGGATATGTTCAGTTTAGCCTGGGACAGAACCATGAAGCAGTAGAGTCTTTTAAGGAAGCTATTAAGCTCGATGATGATTATGAAACAGCTTATATAAATTTAGGGAATGTTTATGTGGAATTAGGTAAAGATAAGTTTGCTTTGGATTGTTTTGAACGAGTTTTAAAAATTTCATCAGATAATGAAGAGGCTTTAATGAAGGTTGAAGAGCTGAAACAGGTTATATAAACAAGATGAAATTTTTAAACATGCAAAATTCGTAGAATTTTAGAAAAATGCTTTGCATTTTTCTAACTCCCAAAATCATAGATTTTGAGGAATTTTGACGGTATTGCAGATCACGCAGGATAATGAAGAATGCCTGATGAAAATCGAAGAATTAAAATCCCAAGACAAAGTATTGAACTAAAAAATTAAATATTCCTTAGATAACCTAAGGAATTACTTTTTAATTATTATCATGTAGGTATCAGTGATAGTGCTATCGTCAACAGGTGGATATATCAAAATATGGTACCATGGAGTGCAAATTATATTTACAAATGCAATACCAGGTTTAGCAGCTTTGAATGTAAATGTGTTCCCTTCAGTAGATATTAAGTTGAGATAGTTCTTATTATACTGTGCATCGAAGGATACTTCTGGGATATGAATTCCTGATGGTGCAGCTGTAAATGTGTCATTTAATTCTACTATTTTTATATGATATTGCCAGTTTGAATCTATTTTAGCTGCAGAGACCCCTGAAATCATAAAGCTTATTGAAAGTATAGCTACAATAAAAATTGATGCTACTTTTAGGCTATTCATCTGTATCTAAACCTCCTTTTTAGTTTAAGGAATTAATACTGATGATAGTTAGTAACTACAAACATATAATATTATTTAAATTAAAAAATTAGGACTTTCATTTTTAAATGGAAAATAAATAGTTAGTACAGTATAATGGGGCGAACTTGGTTGTTTTAATTAAATTACGGAAGTTAAAGGACATTTCATCTAAAAAGTAAGATATGTGCATGCATTTTCAGTTGGAGAAAAGATTAAATATACATTTTTTTCATAGACAAACTAAAATGGAAAAATGGATAAAGAAAAAAAGGTAGATAAACTTTTAAGAGGTGCTAACTGCAAGCTTTATAATGCATGTTAAAGTTGATATAAGATTAGATAAATGGTGAATAAATGAAATTAGAGTTTCATGGAGATTTTGTAACAATTTACATGCCAGTAGCTGAAAGGGAAAAAGCAGTAACATTTTTAAATAAGTACGATATAAATTATAAAGAAGATGAGATAACCAGAATTGATGGAACATATATTCAATTTGGGTTTTATGCATCAGAAACAATAAAAAGATTATTTGATCAATTTTTTGAAACAGAATTAAATAAATTACAAAATTGGTAATTGCCTTTAAAAAACTCATTTTAATTACTGATTTTACATTCTATGACTTTTAAATAATAAAATTTAAGTAAATGATAAAACAAAGGATAAAAAGAATGTTCTTTTTATTTTAGACGAAATTTACGATATAAAAATTAAATTTAGATATATTGTGATCTAAAACTTTTATAGATAAATAGGGAGATGATTTAATGCATCTATTTTGTGTTAAATGCGGTGGAGACCTCAAACATTTTAATGAGGGGTATAAATGTATAAAATGTGGTAAAGAGTATCCTCCAGCAAAATGTAATCATAAAGAAAATGAATAATAAAGTTCTATTTTATTTACGGCTTAATAACTTAATATTTGAATATTTGTCCTGGAATTTATAGTTTTATCCTGTTAAAGTAAGATTTCTAATATTTTCATATGAAATTCAGTTTAATGTTTAATTATTAAACTTGATTAGTTACATAATTGGTTTGGAATATTAAAGATGGCAATAACTGTTTGAAGATGCTTATTTGTGAATGTATCTCGTATTTAAATTATCTCTGCTTATTTGAGTTAAAGTATTTCATGTATTAACTCATAAGCAGATAAAAATTTTTTAAAACGTTAATGCAGGTGCTTCAGGCACATAATTTGTGTCAAAATATAGGACACTTGAGAAAGGAATTACTCTCCTGTATTTACGGTTGTTATCATTAAAATGTATAATAATTTCATTAGTCTGCACTGCCAGCTTTTCTACATTGTTTTCGCCTATTTTAAATAACTCTTTATCTTTAGAGTGGAGATAGGTTATTTCAATAAATTGAGATTTTTCCATAATAGATCACCACGATTGATTTTTAATTATTTAAATTATTGTTTTTAATATTTTTAACTTTTACAGAGTCATATTTCCATTTTAATAAAAGCAAAATGGAATTTCACCTCTTTTTAAAAGCCTAGTATATTTTAAAATATAATGGAGAGGACATGTTTAAAAAAATAAGAGATATGATTCTTAAAAGAGCTCTTGAGGAGTAATGCAACATGAACAAAAGAACGGCGGTTCTACCCAGGTACACAGGTGAATACATTAAAAGGTACCTATCAAATGAGTTCTACCCTGAGACCACAAATTAAATTCTTTATTTACAGCTTCTTTTTTATGAAAAAAAGCTTATAGTTATTTAAGAAATAATTAAATGTAACTATTTGGTGGATTATATGAACTCTAAACTTAATAAAAAAGCTTTAAATTTATCCTATTTCACTATTATCTATAATATTGCAGAAGGTTTAATTTCTATTTTTGCAGGTTTAATTGCGGGAAGTGTTTCTCTTGTTGGATTTGGGCTTGATAGTGCTGTTGAATCATCTTCAGCAGTGATAATGGTATGGAGATTTAGAAAAAGTGGTAAAATAGAAGAATTTGAAGAAGAGGATATTGAAAAAAGAGCCCTCGAAATCTCTGATTTCGGGGCGTCAAAAATCAGAGATTTTTGACAGCTTTAAAGTATGTTGGCTATACATTTTTAATTCTTGGAGTTTATGTATTGTATGAGTCTTTAAAAAATATTTATAGTGGCGAAATTCCAGAACCCAGCATTATTGGGATAATTATAGCCGTAGCTGTCAAATCTCCGATTTGACGCCACAAAAATCTTTGATTTTTGTAGGCTTCTATTATTATAATGCCTCTTTTATATTATGCGAAAAATAGAACTGGAAAAGAGTTAAATAGTAAAAGTTTAATTGCAGATTCTAAACAAACTCTTGCATGCGCATATCTATCAGGGGCTCTTCTTTTTGGGCTTTTAATGAACTATATTTTTGGAATATGGCAGGCTGATTCTGTAATTGGATTATTGATAGGAATTTATCTTTTAAAAGAAGGATATGAAATATTAACTGAAGAATAAAGATTATCATTATAGTTTCAATGAGTCCTACTAATGAGATATCAAACTAAATTCTTTTTTATAGCTTCTTTTTTACGAAATGAGTTCTTTTAATGATTCCATTAACATGGGAGGGAGAATTAGTTTAATCGTAAATCTGCCCATTTAATCCCTGAGAATATTACGTTCGCAAAATAAAAAATTTTTAAGTTTTTATTATAGTATCTTGCTTATAACGTTTGTAAGCTTTTTTTCCAATATAACTGCCTATAATTGCAGGTAGAAATATCCAAAATGCAATCATTAAAACAGATAGAAAGTCAATATCTCTTAAATATCCTGATTTCCCAGATATGAAGAGTATTATTGTCATAATCGCTCCTAAGTAAATGCCATATATTATCTTTTTTTCTTTAGCATAATATGTAGCTATTACTCCTCCAACTAGAGGGCCCATGTATCCAAAGATTGGTAAGAACATCCATCCAAATGCAATAATAACCCCTGCAGTTATTGTAAAAATAGGATTTGTAAGGTTAAAATTAACTTTCACCATAATTAACACCATTTTTTAAATTAGCTTCATTTTAAGAAAGTAACCATAATTGTAAATTCTCATACTTTTTATATTAAACTTTCTTATTATTATAATATAAGATTTTCAAGTTAGAATCGATTATGAATATTTATAAGACAACAAAAGATTATATAATTGGTTCTTTCTCGATGAAATCACAAAAAAGGCTGGAAATATGCGTAAATGTTAGATCTGCAATATTCGTTAAATTCTTAAGATATGAAGCTCGTTCGTTTCGCTCACAAGTTTAAAATAGAAAATTTTAAACTATCAAAAACGGAATTTTTGATGTTTACGAAATTTTCAATTTCGTAACTTTTAAACATCTAAAAATATGAAAGATGTCTAAATAATCCTGAACATCGAAGGAGGCACCAAATGATGCCCAGGATTATTTAGCAGTCCACTTAATAATAAGTTCGTACTAATTTATATGTTTTTTGTACTTTCATGTTTTTGAACACATACATTTTTGTACAATATTTACCAGTGTATTTATTTTAAAGAGTATTTTGATTAAAAAGGAATTCATTAGTCTTCATATACTTAAGATATATTTAGTAGGTTATTATATTCAATTAAATGAATAATTAATTGGTGAATAATCATTATTGGTTCTAAAAGAATTTTAATTGTTACACATAGTTCATTAAGCCAATTATATTAACTTTAATAATTTTTACAATATTTTTATGCATTAAGTGGTGCTAATATGCTTTTTTTCCGATAGGTTTATTTGTAATAATAATAAATCTAACCGTGAGTACTAATTCAGTTGCTAATTAAGCTTTACAAACATAAGCACATTGATTACTATAGAATAGACTCTTAAGTTCATTAATACTATAAAAATCATATTTTCACTTATATTAAAACTTTTCACAGACCTTCTGAATCGGTATTTTAATAATTAAGGCATAAAGGAGGTGAAAAGAAGTGAAAAGAATAATTATAGTGACAACTATTTTTGTTTTTGCTGTTTTAGCTGCAGGTAGTGTTTCCGCTACATCATCTTTATCTTCTACTATTTATGTTTCTCCTGATGGAGACGATGATAATGATGGGTTAACTTCAACTACTCCTGTAAAAACCATTAATGTTGGTATCAGTAAAGTTACTGAAAACGGCCGGGTTAATCTGGCTGCTGGTACCTACAATAAAACTGGTAAAATCAGTAAGGATGTTGACATAACCATAAACAAAAATTTGACCATAGCGGGTGCAGGTAAGGGCAAAACTATCATCGATGGTCTTGGAGCTTCGCAGATATTTAATATAGAAAGTGGAACAGTTCTCATAAAGGACATCACGTTCCAAAATGCTAGACTAGATAATTCTGGTGGTGCAATTTCAAGTGATGGAACACTAACAATCAAAAATTGTGCTTTCAAGAATAACACTGCTGTAGATGATGGTGGTGGCGCTCTGTTTACTCATACAACACTTAATGTGGTTGATTGTGTTTTCATTGGTAACACTGCTGATGCTGGTGGAGCAATATTTAACAAACATGGAACTTTAACAGTAACAGGTAGTACATTCATTAATAACAAGGCCAAAACTGATCTTGATAAGTACAGTGGAGGAGGAGCAATATTTAACTATTACGATTCTTCCTACAGGATAGTGGGTAACACTTTCTTAAATAATGAAGCCAGTGCAATTCACATAGCACAGGACTCTAGTGAATATAGCGAAAAATCTTATGAATCCACTGAAACTATGGCACTCATTAACTTAAACCGCATTGTAGGAAATACTGAATACGGAATATATCTGGAAACTGGAAAACCAATTAAAAGACTAAATACTGGCAGTGTAGACTATAAAGTCGATGCAACTAATAACTGGTGGGGCTCAAACAGTAATCCTAAAAATAATCCTCATAATATAGGAGGCGACATTGACAGCGTTCTGGCAGACCCATGGCTAGTGTTAACATTATCAACTAATCCAAGTAGTATATCTTACGGCAGCACAGCTACCGTAACTGCTAAAATAACCCAAAACAGTAATGGACAGGACACATCAGGTATAGGTCACATTCCAGATGGAACGCCAATAACTATAACAACAGACATTGGTAACGTGGGAAGTAAATCTGTAACTAAATATACAGTTGATGGTATGGCTACTGCTATTTTAAGAGCTGATGATGGATACGGAACTGCTAATCTATATGCTATACTTGACAACTTCCAAACTACATTACCATCTCAGGTAACAATAGTTAAAGCTGCAATCATTGAACCTAACGATATCAACACACAGGAATCCCAAATTATTGAGACTAATAAATCTAGGAGTATACCGCTGCAAAAAACAGGGATGCCGTTATTTGGAGTTTTAATGGCTACTTTGATGATATTGGGTGGATTAACCAGTAAAAGATAAAAGAAGGCTTTTAACCTTCTTTTTTATTTTTTTTATTATTTTCAAAATTAATTAAATCAAGACTTTTTTGATTTATTTTGATTTAATGAAAAGCAATTATTTACATGTCATATTTATTGAAAATACAATAATTAGATTATCAGTACTGAAATCCTCTAATTTACTTTTTTTATGACAAATTAGATTTTAAGGAGGATTCAAACTAAAACATAACATTCAATATTGAATTTATACTTTTGTTTGTTTTATAAACGAGTATCAATATAAAGCAGTTCGATTTATATATGATGTGGTTCAAATATCAACTAAAAATATTGGAAACTCCAAAACCTGTTAAAAATTTATATTGGCCGGTTGGAGAGTATAATTTTGGCTCAAAAACGTTTTGTTTAAGCGTATTTCTTAAAAAAGAGTAGGTGATTTAATGGATTCCAACTATGAGAACGCAATGATAATATTAAAAGCAATGGTAGAAAGAAGCAGAGTAAATGCCAGCAGTGGTGATGTCATAAGAAGAATTACCAGTCTGGAATGCGATGAAATTAACAATGCAATACCCTGTCTGGAAGAGATGAACTTAGTAAAGACATTAGGCGACATAAGTAAGGTCAATTTTGACTTTTTTAACGTTAAACTCTTACCTGAAGGTTATGAATACTATGATAAGAATTTAGGGAAAATAAAGAGCATAGATTAAAAGATCAAAATTTTTTTTGCTGTTTTTTTAACCAATTTTTATTTTTATATGAATTATTCTTCTGTTTTTGTATTAGAAAGGCCTAAACGTTCGGCAAGTACATGGATAGTTGACCCCTGTATCAATGCTGAAGTTAAGGTTATAAAGAAAACTATGTTAAAGATCATGTTTGCGCCGCTGATTCCAGCTACTATTGGGTAAGTTGCAAAGATAATAGGCACAGCTCCTTTAATACCAACCCATGAAATGAAAACTTTGTCTTTGAGCCCTACTTTGAATGGAGAAAGGCATAAGAACACTGCAAGCGGCCGGGCAACCAGAATCAGGAAGAAAGAAATTAAAATTCCTATTCCTATTACTGGAACTATTTGTGAAGGGAATACAAGGAGCCCGAGGGTTAAAAACATGATAATTTGCATTAACCAAGCCAGTCCGTCGAAAAACTGCATTTGAATCTTTTTATTGATAAAATGACTGTTTCCAAGTATCAATGCTGCAATGTAAACACTTAAAAAACCATTTCCACCTACAAAATAGGTCACAGAAAATGTTAAAAATGCCAGTGCTATGGTAAGGACTGGATAAAGTCCCTGAATGTGAAGTTTAACGCTGTTAATTAGTTTAACCGATCCTTTCCCGAAAATAACTCCCAGGATGACACCGAGTCCTATTGACTGCACCAGTAACAATATAGTAGACCAGACTGATGTTGTGGGGTTCAATATCAAAAATATTAAAGTGGTGGTCAAGAAGTAGGCCATAGGGTCATTTGTTCCACTTTCAAGCTCGAGGGTCGGTATAATATTATTTTTTAAATCCTGGTTTTTTGACCCAAAGATAGAAAATATTGCGGCTGCATCTGTGGATGAAACAATAGCTCCTATTAAAAAAGATTGAATAAGTGAGAACCCTGTAATCCAGTTAATAAAAAGGCCTACTGCAATGGTGGTTATTAAAACACCGGCAGTAGAAAGAACTACTCCTCTACCAAGGACTGGTTTAACATCTTTCCATTTAGTATCTAAACCTCCTGAATAAAGGATGATAACGAGTGCAATAATTCCTATAAATTGTGTAATATTGGGATTATCAAAATAAATCCCACCTATACCTTCAGAACCTGCCAGCATACCTATCAAAAGGAAAAAAACGAGCGAGGGGATTCCCAGCCTGTTAGAAGTTTTGCTTATTATTATACTGATAAAAAGCAAAAGAGAGCCAATTAAAATGAATTGTTCAGAAAGCATTACACAATTATATTTATTTATTTTGCTATATAATCTTTGATTATTAAAACTTTTACCCCATTATAATACTTCACGAGGTTTAAATGTTTAAAATATATCCATTTAGAGATTCTATTAAAAAATAGATATTTTTAATAGACGTTGATTTGAAAAATTAAATTAAATCCTATTCTTTTTCTTCTTTTTCCCATCTTTTAAGGCACTGGTCAATGGTTAAACAGAATTTACTTTCCATGATTTCCTGTTCTAATCTTGTCTTTTTAATAGATTTCCTGAGGGGCCCATAGACATTGGCGGCCTTAACTTTAATGCCGCGGCTCTTCAGCTCGTCGACCAGTTCTTCCAACATTTCAATCCCTGAATAATCGATAAAAGAAGTGGCCTCAAAATCTAAAACAAACAACTTAGTTTCTTTATATTCTCCATCTACTAAATCAATAATAGTATTTTTAACACTTTCTGTGTTCAGAAATATCTGCGACCCGTCAACCCTGACAATGAGAGTATGGGAGGCTATTTCTGCTTCAGGCCGACGTTTAATATCTAAATACTGAACAGTACCGGGGATGCGACCTAATACTGCTATATGTGGATTGTACATATTTTTAAGCAAGCTTAGGACAGATAATATAACTCCTATTACGATTCCTTCCAGTGCACCAATAAAGAGCACAGTTAAAAGTGTTACAACTGCAACAGCAAATTCTATCTTGTTGAAGTTATAGATCTTGCGAAAATGAGGGATATCAACCAGACGTTTTATCACAAACAGTACAACCGCGGCTAGTATGGCCTGAGGTAAGTTATAGAATATTCCTGTAAATAAAATCAGAACCAGTAGAATAACAACTCCAGATATTCCTCCGGCCAGAGGTGTTTTTGACCCGCTTTCGTTGTTTACCGCAGTTCTTGATGGTGCACCACCTATGGGCAACCCCTGAAAAAGGCCCACAACAAAATTAGACGCGCCTAAAGCCAGTAACTCCTGATTTTTATCAATTTTGTACTTGTTTATGGCGGCATATTCTGAAGCAAATAGATACCCTTCTACGTGGCTTACAAGAAAAACAGTTATACTCAAAGTAAGTAGCACGCTGATGTCTATTAAGTGAGGATCTGGAATTATAAGGGAAGGCAATCCTTGAGGAATATTTCCCACTATCTTTACACCTAAAGAGCTTAAATTAGTTAAAGTGAAAACTACAATTGACCCCAAAACTAGAAACAAAGTATTAGGCAGTCTGGGGAACTTTTTAGTAGCTATAAATAAAAAAACAATTCCCACAATCCCGACAGCAAGGGTGGTAAGGTTGGTCTGGTTAATATGGACGAAAAAATAATACATCCGTTGGAAAAAAGTGCCTGAAGCCCCATATATTCCAAACAGGGTTGGAATCTGTCCTGAAGCGATATATAATGCTATACCTGCTAAAAAACCAGTTAAAACAGTTTTTGAAATGAACTTAATCACGAATCCTAGTCTTAAAGCCCATGATAAGAGCGCTAAAACACCAACCATAACTGCAACAAGAGACACCATCATGAAATACTGGCTGGTGCTCACAATCATCAAAGAACCGAGGGTAGAACCAACTAATATTGAAAGTGTAGATGTAGGGCCAAGGGATAACTGTTTGGAAGTCCCAAAAAGCATGTAAACAAGTAATGCAATCATTGCAGAATATAAACCAATTTGAGGTGGTAAACCTGCCAGAGAAACGTATGCCATGGCTTCGGGTATTGTAAATGCCCCAACAGTTATTCCTGCAATAATATCTGGTCTTAACCATTCTTTATCATACGATCTTGCCCATTGGGTTATTGGGAGTAAGGATGAAACTTTCATGATTTAAGTCCTTATTTTTGAGCTAAAAATTGGAGATATAAAAGCTTTTATCTCTCTTTTAATATGTGGGTTATTTTTGTTAAAAGTAATGGTCAATGTCATGTTTATGGTTAAATTTGTGTATTTTCCAGTTGTAAATGGAAAATAAAGAACATTGAAATTAAATTTGTTTAACTAATTAAAATCAGATTTTTTATAATATTTTAATTTAACTCAAGGGGTTTCAGCAATTTTACACCTAAAAAAATATTGGATCGTCTTTAACAGAATCTTCGGCCTGTTTTTTCTCTAATTCTTTCATTTTCTTTCTTACAGCAAGAATGAATCTACTTGCCTCTGCAGACTTAACTTTTCTAACAGTTATTTTGCCGCTGGTAAACCATATTCTAATTCGAGCATACCCATAAAAATCAGTATCTTTCTTTTTATAGATACGTACTATATTTTTATACAGAACCAGTCCATCTTCCATCATTATGCCTGTAGGTGTCATGATTACCTTGTGCCTGTCACCGGTGACACTTAAATATTCATCTGACCCATTCCTTGATGTGGCTTTCTTTTGTTTTCTTTTTCTTTTATCGGGTATTACAGATCCTTCCTTTTTTAACGGCATGATCAGTGCCTCCTCTACTAGAGTATATTATTGTCCTTAAAATTGTTTTGGTAATGTGTGAAAGACAATACACTATCTAACTTAAATTATCATTGCACTGAAAAAAATTGTGCTTTTGCGCATTAAAAATAATAAAATTTATTAATTACGCACGTTCAATAAGTTTCAAATTATACAATTATTAATAATAATATATATAATAGTAATAAATAATATTGTTGGTGTTTTAAATGGCACATGATGTGTTTATTAGTTATTCGACTAAAGACAAGGTTATAGCGGATGCAATATGTGCTAATCTGGAAAATAGAGGTATTCGTTGTTGGATTGCTCCTCGTGATATTTTACCTGGGAAAAAATGGGGTGGATCAATAATTGAGGCCATTGAAAGATCTAAAATATTAGTTTTATTACTGTCTTCAAATTCAAATAAATCAGGTAATGTAATTAGAGAGTTGGAACGGGCAGTAGATACAGATACTACCGTTATTCCTTTCCGTGTTGAAGAGATATTACCTTCAGAAGATATAGCCTATTTTATTGCAGGAACTCATTGGCTGGATGCTTTAACTCCACCTCTAGAAAAACACATTGAATCTCTTGCAGAAACGATTGGTATATTACTGAAATCTCCTAAACCTGAAAAAGATATATCTGCTCTGGATTATAATGTTTCAAGTTATAATGCACCGAAAAAGCAGGATATATCAAAGAAATATAGGTTGAAAAAACCAGATATATTAAAAAAATACGGGTCTGCCCGTAATTTAGGTGTATTTATTAGTATAATTTTTGTGGGGATACTTTTAATTTCTATTGCTAATATGATGTTAATACCTACAAAAACTTATTCAAATAACGGAGTTACTTTTAATTACCCTGAAGGATGGAGAGAATATTCTATTAACAATATTAGTCATCCTGATACAGATTATGCAATTACAGTATTTGGGGATCCAAATAGTGTGGATACATCGGGTAATGTAAATACAGCAGTGATCATTAAGAGAAAGGAATTGGCCTCAGGTTATGTATTAGGACAAGAATATAATTCATATTATGGTTCTAAAGCAAATGATGCAGATTTTCTGCCAATATCTGATACAAAATTAAATTTAAACGGAAAAACAGCTTATGAAAAAATTTACGAAAGGAATTATAATGGACCTCAAAAAACAAGAGCTGTTTGGATAGATAAAAATGGCTACATATATATCATACAATGTACTTCACTAACAGGTGATTTTGAAAGTCAAAAAGGTAATTTTGATGTTATAATAAACAGTTTCAAAGTTTTATAGAAAATGTACTTGATTTTTAACTTATTTTAAATTAATCTAATATTGAATCGTTAATGTAATGAAATAAATTTTAAGGTATATAACAAAATTGGATTTAAATATTCAAAACTTCATACAATTTTTACTTCTTCCAACTTCTAAATTTTTAATTAATCATTTAAAAAGCTTTAAATATTATATGTAGATTATTTTTTAGAATATTTTCTTGTTTTAGGTTTAATAAGTTATTGTTTTTAAATGGGTTTCATCTATTTGCGTGTTTTACTATTTTACATCTTTTAATTTTTTAAAATAAGTAATAACATTTTTATAAAAGTTTAACGTAACACTTTATGATCTAAAACTTATTTGAGGATACTAAGTGTGAAAGGGGGTGAAAAGTATATTAAAACAGGCAATTAAAGGGGAAAAACGGTTTTTAGTTTCATTAATGCTTTTAAGTTTAACTTTAATTTTTAATTTCTGCGTTAGCGATGTTTCAGCAGCTTCTGGCGATATTATTTATGTTAATGGTTCATCAGGAAATGATTCGTGGGATGGTTTGTCATCAACATGGACATCTGGTACAAACGGCCCGAAACTCAGCATTAAAAATGCGACAGGAACGGTAAACGATGGTGGAACAGTTAACATTGCAGATGGTTATTATAAAGGGGTAGGCAACACTAAAATCACTATTAACAAGAACATGACTATCATTGGTCAAAGCCAGACTGATACTATCATAAATGGAACAGATTCAGCATGGATATTTAAAATTTCAAGTGGAGTTACAGTTACAATCGAGAATTTAACAATAGCAAACGGATATATATTTGATGGTCCTGGAGTTATCTACAACGAGGGAAATTTAACTTTAACTGGTTGTAATTTCTTAGAAAACTCACAACAGGGCAGTATTGAAATGTGTGTTGGACCGATCTACAATAAAGGAACTTTAACTGTAACTAATAGTAATTTCGCGGATAACTATGCATGTAACTCTGGAGGTGGAGCTATCTGCAACGCGGGTACTTTAACTGTAACTGGAAGTAATTTCACAAACAACAATGGGTATGGTTGTGGTGGTGCTATACTTAATTGGGGGACTTTAACTGTAACTGGAAGTAATTTCAATGATAATAACGCATATGGTGCGGGTGGCGCTATTTTCAATGCGGGTAATTTAACTGTAACAGGCAGCAGTTTCACAAATAACTATGCCTGTGGCTTTGGTGATGGTCCAATTGTTAAGATTGCAGGTGGCGCTATTTTCAATGAATACGGTGCAAATTATACAGCGAACTCATGCCAATTCTCAGGAAATATCCCTCAGGACATATACAACAGCACAAAACCATTTGATGATTATTATGGTGATTATGGTGAAGATGATGATTTATTCACTGATCCAGGTACTATAGTAAAAGCTGCAAGCAAAACCGCAAAAACCATTGGATTACAGAAAACAGGGTTACCATTTAACTACTTGATACTGGCAATACTGCTGGTTATTGGTGGTTTAGCGCCAAGGAGAAAATAAATTAAATTATTTTACTCAAAAATTCTATGAATTTTTGGTACATAAGGAACTTCGTTCCTTTGCCCCAAAAACGGAGTTTTTGAGGGCCCCAAACACTATGTGCTTGAGGATTTTATTTTTCTTTTATGTGTACGTTAATATTTGAAAGGGGATTTAATGAAGTTCAGAAATCATAAGAAGATTCAAATAATAGCATTGATTTGTATAATAATTATTTTAGCTTTTGTTACCTTTGTATCTGGATATGTATCATTTGATGGTACAAAAAGTTATAATGAAAGTGGAATTTATTTTAATTACCCTGCGGGATGGATTAAAACTTCTATTCCTACACCTCCAAATAACGATGGAATTGAAGATATCGTATTTATCAAAAAACGAATTACCAACACTGAAGTTGGCTTAGATAGTGCACTTTTGGGGATATACAGGCAAGGTGCAGGTGGAAAAACGATTGAATACTGGAAGAATACTACTGAAACTCCAAAATCATATGCTAAAATGGATAAAGTTATATCAGAAACTCCAATTGCAGTAGATGGAGTCAAAGGTTACCAAATTAAAGGTATTTATCAATCAAATAGTGAAGATTCACTTGGAGATACTCAAGATATAATATTTGTAAAAAATGATATGTTTTATAGGATATTTATTTGTACTACTAAAGAAGGCAGCATGAAATACGTTCAATCAGATGTTGATGTAATAATACGAAGTTTTCATGTTGTTTAAATCATATTTTTATTTGAAACAATTTAAGATTTATACAAATGCTTTTTATCTTTTAATATATAATTCAAATTTATTTTAATCCCCTAGTTTTAAGCAAATCTTAATCATAGACATTTTTTAATGTATTCAAATTCAGATTATTGTCTAATGATTGTGTTCTGTAATAAATGAAGTTCAAGCATGTGTTATTACATATATTATAAATATTATTAACACATAAATAATATTATATATTAAATATTTTCCGTGATTTGATGGCACATGATGTATTTATTAGCTATTCATCAAAAGATAAAGTTATAGCTGATGCCCTAACTGCTAATCTAGAAAAAAGCGGTATACGTTGCTGGATTGCTCCACGGGACATTCTTCCTGGCCAAAACTGGGGTGAATCCATTATTGGGGCAATTCATGGATCTAAACTATTAGTTCTGGTGCTTTCATCCAATTCAAATAAATCCTCTCAAATAGTAAGGGAACTGGAAAGGGCTGTTGATACGGGTATCCCTATAATTCCTTTCCGTGTTGAAGAAATACTGCCATCAGATTCAATATCTTATTTTATTGCAAGTGCTCACTGGTTAGATGCTTTAACTCCGCCTTTAGAAGAACACATTGATAACTTAATAAAGACAATTAGAACATTACTTGAAATGCCAGTTCAGCCAGTAGAGCGTGAAAAAGAGCTTAAACCACTTCAACAAGAATATCAATCTATAGAACACAAAAATCAACCTATAGAATCCAAACCATTAAAACAAAGCCCATATGGGTCAGCAATGCGTATCTTGGCCCTAATTTTTGGCCTAAGTTATTTAGTTATAGTTCTAGCTACTGGGATGAACATAGAATACTATTTCGTTAGAGAATTATATAATATAGGAATTCTATTTACTGTTGGTGTGTTATTTCAGTTTATAATTGGGATTGCTTTGATTTTTTTGAGTATTAAACCCCCAACTGCTAAAAATAGATTAACAGGAATGACAATTGCTTTGATTATAGTTGGATTATTAATCTGGATTTATTTGAGTTCTTTTCCCCATGTTGTTTACTGGAACATTTTTGGATAATAAACAAATAGATTTTTGTGAAACTGGTTATTTTAAGCTAAAGCATTATATAATTTGATATTTTAACTTCATTGAGTGCTATGGACGTTCAAGTTCATGGAATGAAAAAATTGCCTGCCAATCTTGATGTTCAGCGAGCATCACTTTGTTAGCTTTATCTAAAAGGTTGATCAATGTATTTTTATCTTCAGCTTTCTCAATTTCGTCTTTAACTGCAGAAAGATATGGAATCATGTTTTGGTAGCGCTTAGAATTCCTTGAATATTCATAATGCTTACTGATGCCAATAACAACTCCAGCAAATGTGGTGGTTATCACAATAATGCCCAGTATATTTGAAATGGTGAAATTAGGTGTATTCATAACTGTAGCGCGTGCAGCGTTAATAATTACAACTACAAGAGATATTCCAAAGAGAATAAAGCCTGATTGAGAAATTAATTCATTTTTTTTCATATTTTCTATACTTTTTTTCTTATAAAAAGTAATTTGATCAGATATCCACGCATTTAATAAAAAATCTTTAAGTTTTTCAAGGGGAACTTCTGTATCTGGTTTTGATTGTAATTGTCTGTCGCAGATCCAATCACATGTTCTGTTGACCCAATCACAGTAATGGGCGGGTTTAGAGTAGGGCATTGGATCAGTTATTTTAGGTTTTATGTCCATTATAGAAAAAAAAATTGAAGATCTGAGATTTTCTGATAGGAACCTGTAATCAATCCACCTGCGGTGAAAATCTTTTACACGTGAGATAGATAACAATGCAACCACAGTAAAAATCAAAATAACTTGAAGCCATGATATGTAGGGAATCTGCGAAAAAAACTGTTCTTGAACAGGAACTGTTATAACAGCAGATGCCGCAAGGATATAAACAATTCTATCTGCTTTCATATAAAGAGATTGATATTTAGCGGCAAGCAGATCAGCACGTACAAAGTTTAAAATTAAATTATTAAATAAGGAATCTAAAAGTGTATACGAAATTTTTGAATCATTTAATTTCTTTTCTAAAAAATTATAATACTGATCCTGGTTTTTTTTGATTTTAGATTCTTTTAGAGTTTCTTTATTGTAAATATCAAGAAATTTAATTATGTCGCCTATTTTATGCCAGCTACTTTTCTTTTCTGGCTCGCTTAGTTTGCCTGTAATTGAATTTATCAAAAATATCGGTTTATCAACACTTTTGGCATAATCTATTATTTCTCCAGTGCCGCCTTTACCCATAGCAGGTCGTTGATTCCATATAGCAATTAAAACATCGCAGTTATTCACCACATAACGGCCAACATTCTCATAGGCTTCATCACGTGATTTACAGTTTCTAAAGGTTTTTTTAATGTGTGAATTTTCAAGCAGTTCATGAAATTCTTTTTTAGATTCATCTGTATGAAAATCTTTAATATACTCTTTTTCTTGTAATGGCAGTATTACATCCAGTTTATTTTCAATATCTCCTGATTTCCAGTTTAAAACTTCTTTTGCAACTAAACGATCAGCCCCCTCCGCTAAAGGGGAAATAACAGTAAAATAATAAGGAGTTTTCTTTAATTTTTTATGTAATGAATTATCAAGCTTATTAAGTACTTCTTTAACTTGTTTGCTTACCAATTCTTCATTTATATTTTTCCTATGTCCTGTAACACCAATACGTAAACCAAGAGGCATAGCATTTAATTCTGGACAATATTTGTCTCCAGTATTTTTCATGAGTTCACTACCTTCTACTGGATTTTTAATATCAATTAGCTGTATAGTATTATATGTTACTTAATATTTTAATCATTAATAGAGTCATGGCAAAATACTTTATTGGAATTATTTACCTTAAAAACAGGCTTAAATGTCCATTTTTTGTCTGTACTTTTAGAATCTTTTATCTTTGTATATATCTGATTGGATTTAGAATTTTTAGGGAATGATGAATAAAAGAGTTTTGATTTTGAATTTTATTTTTATGTGGTTCCTGCTGTGGACAGTTCCATTTATATATGCATAAATTAATATAATTAAATAATATATTCGTAAGGGGGTGTTTGAATGGGTTCTACCCAGGAAAACGCAATGATAATTTTAAAAGCAATGGTAGAAGGGAGCAGAAAACGCGGAAGTGGTGATGCTATAAAGATGATGACACATCTTGAATGTGATGAGATTAATGAAGGCATAGAATGCCTGGAAAAAATGCACCTGGTAAAAACATTACCTGGCTGTAATACATTCCGATATAATTTTTTGAATGTTATTCTGGAACCAGAAGGCTGCAGGTACTACAGTGATCACTTTGGGAAGATAAGGGACATTGCATAGAAAAATATTTTGATATTTTCATGCTGAATAGCTAATTAAATCACTATTTTTTCTTTTAAACATCTAAAATTCTTTAAATTTTAGATATATTAGTATAATTCATAATTTTTCCTTTTTGAACCTCTAAAAAACACTATTTAAATTCAAAAAAGAAATTTTTAATAAATTATTGCAGTAAACTATTAATCAAAGGTAAATTAAAATATATACTGGTGATTGGATGGAAGTGATAACCTTTGTAGAGGGAGATATTCCAATTTCAAAGATAAAAGAGTTTGAATCAGATTACAAAAATTTAAAACAAAATGAGAAGCCGGAAGGAATGATAGCATCATATTTAATCCAGGATGCTGATAGAGATGGGCGTTATATAATTGAAACAGTATGGGCAAGTCAAGAAGCACTGGATAAAATGAGTAATGAACAGCTGGAAATAGTTGAGTTATTTGAGAGATCTGGAGTTAGGCCTACTGTAAGGGCTTATAATATGGTAAATAACTTTTAGATTAATGATTCATTAATTATCAGTTTAGAAAATATTTCTTTTTATAGCCCCATGATTAAATAATTCAATATATTGTTTACGCGAACTTATCCTGCTGCTTTAAATAAAATTTAATGTTTACTTGTGAAAATTTATCTTCTTTAAACTATTATCTGGCAAATGTTTCCACTTTATCTGTATGATAACTATTATTTCAGAATAGTGTAAAAATATAATAGCTCCATTTCCAACTGCTTACTGGAAAAATTCGGCAATGGGTATTATAATTATGTGAATATGTTGCCTGATACACTAAGTATTTAAATCAGGTTAAATAAGTGTAAATGTTAAAAATAGCATAAAATAGGATGATAACATGGATGATCATAAACAAGTAGAAGTTGAAATAGATGAAGATTTTCATATTTTCGTGGACGAAGGTCTAGAAGATGTCATTAAAAATTTCTTCCATTGGGAAATCGAAACATGTAACTGCTGTATTGACTACAAGGAGTCAACATGGATCGAATTCTGCGATTTTGAAGACTGGAAACGATTTTTAGAGCTTGCATTACGTAATAACATTGCTGTAAACGGCGCAGGTCATAAACGTGAAACTCTCTGGGAATTTCTTCAAGAAAAAGGGAATGTAAAATTAGTTTTTGGCGAGGAACTCATAGATAACCCTAATAAGGAAGAAGGTGTTGTAGGCACTGGTGTTCTTGTGATTTGTGTGGGCTTAATGTTTCCAAAAGAACTGTTAGATGACTTTAAAGAACTATTGTTTGAAGTTTTGCCGCAGGAATAGGGCATTTGATTTTTGACCAGCAAGGGAATCTTTTGAAAAATCAAAAGATTTCCTAATTATTTTAAACCTTATTTTTTTATTTATCTTCTAAAAGATGGATATTATGAAATTAGCATAATGAGCGAATGTAAACGTAAAGGATTAGATCAAGAAGAAGTTTTACAATTTTATGTAATTACCATTTGTATGGGTTGAAAATGGTTGTTTATTTGATTTTAGT
Organism: Methanobacteriota archaeon; assembly: GCA_023409695.1. Taxonomy (GTDB): domain Archaea; phylum Methanobacteriota; class Methanobacteria; order Methanobacteriales; family Methanobacteriaceae; genus Methanobacterium_D. The sequence goes on from JAEYQZ010000224.1 coordinate 20,745, forward strand.
CCCATGCTTGTTGAATAATTGTCTAATTGTATTACATTTGATAATTCAGTGAATTTTAAAATTGTTTTGAAATTCAAGTTTTAAATTCTTTATTTGCAAATAAAGTCGTAAAAAACGTTATAATGTTTATTATTTGACATTTATAGACATTAATGTTTATGAATAAGTCTAATATATATTATTTTGTTTATAATTTTGTTTTACTTATTTATTATCTGAATATACGCTTTTTTATTCTCCTTTAAGATGTAAATTTAGGTAAATTTAAATATATGTGAGAACTAACTTTTTTCTGAATGGGGATAAGTAAATAACTTTATATTACAAAGTTATAATTCAATAATACACTGATTGCAATATTGAATATTCATAAATCTCAGTAAACCCTCCTGTTCAATTAATAAGGCGTAAAAGGAGGTGAAAAAGATAATGAGACAAACAATAACAAACGAAACAATAAATAATAATCCTAAATCACTGAAAAATAAACTCATAATCCCTTTACTACTTTTAAGCTTAGCATTGATCTTTTCATTTACTGCAGGCACAGTTTCAGCTTCTTCTACAAGTTCTTCATCAGGTTCTAATGTTATTTATGTGAATGATACGGGTGGAAGCGATGATAACAACGGTACTTCATGGCAATGGGCTAAAAAATCCATTAAAAACGCAACAGGGACTGTAAATGTAAATGGGACAGTAAATATAGCAAATGGACGTTATACAGGAGTAAATAATACAGGTATCACTATCGACAAAAATATGATCATAAAAGGACAAAGTCAAACTGGTACAATCATAAATGGAAGCAATACCGCACAGGTATTCCAGATAATGTCTGGTGTAAGTGTCACAATTCAGAATTTGACAGTAACAAACGGAAATAATACATATGATGTTGGTGGAGCTATCTACAATGCAGGTAATCTGACTATTTCTGGCTGTAAGTTCACAGACAACACTGCATATTATGGTGGTGCTATCTTCAATGATGGTAATTTGATTGTGTCAAACTGTAAGTTCACAGGCAACACTGCACAGTTGTATGGTGGAGCCATTACCAATGGCGGTAATTTGACAGTTTCAGATAGTACATTCACAGGTAACACTGCACAAGATGCAAGTTGGAGTGTTGGTGGAGCTATCTATAATTATGGTAGTTCAACTATTTCCAGAAGCACATTCATTGGTAACACTGCAGCTAGTGGTGGTGCTATCAACAGTCAGGGTAATGGGTTGACTATTTCAGGTAGTACTTTCACAAACAACAACGCAAATAATGATGGTGGAGCTATCTACAGTTACTATGACAGTTTGAATGTGACTAGTTCTACTTTCACAGGTAACAGTGCAACTGGTAATGGTGGGGCCATCTTTAATTATGGTACTTTAACTGCTACTGGCTGTACTTTCAAGGGCAATCACGCAAATGGTGACGGTGGAGCTCTTTACAATGAAAATAGAAATGATATGGCTGTGAATTACTGCCGGATTGTGGGAAACAGTGCCAATGGTAATGGTGATGCTGTTTGCTCAGGACGTGACGGAAAAATGAACGCTATGGCAGTGAAATCTCCCCGTCAATATTCAGTTGACGCTAGGTATAACTGGTGGGGTTTTAATCAGCCTGATTTTGACAGTTTGATATCTGGTGATGTGGATTACACTCCGTGGCTTTATATGACTATCTCAGCGAATCCAACAACTATTAAAAACGGCGAAACCAGTTTAATCACTGTAAGTTTCAACAATTTGTTCGATGGGACTACACGTACAGATTTAGATCCAGCTGTTGGCCATATACCTGATGGTTCTCCTGTGAATTTCCAGACAGATTTAGGAACTATTGGCTGTAAGAGCATTGATAAGACCACTACTGGTGGAATTGCTACAGCTATATTAACTGCTACTGAACTTGCAGGTACTGCTCATGTTAATGCAACTACAGACAATCAGACTCTCTTTGTGAATGTGACTATAACTCCTAAAGCTGGTCTTTACCTGACAGTTACACCTGGCAAAGCTAATCCTGTAGCTGGTGATACTGTATTGTACACTTTGAAAGTGGGTAATAATGGTCCAGACGCAGCTAAAGATGTGGTTATGACTTATGTTGTCCCTGAAGGTTTAGAATTCGCGGGAGCCACTGTGGATGTGGGAACATATACCTACGACCCTGCTACACGCACTATAACCTGGACTATTGGTGATGTGCCTGTAGGAGACCCTTACATGTGGATTTCTCTACGTGTAGCTCAATCAGGTCACTATCTCATAAATCCAGTTCTTATTACCAGTACTTATGACCCAACAATTAACGTGGATACACAGTCTATAACTGTCATCGCATCAGGGCCTAATAATCCAGATACCCCTACAAACCCGACCAAAGTAAATGCAGCAAGCAAGACAATACCTCTACAAAAAACAGGATTGCCCTTAGCTGGACTTGTACTGGCTATTTTAGCAGTATTTGGTGGATTAGTACCGAAAAGGAAATAATTTAATTTATATTTTTCTTTTTTTTTACGTCAGATTCAACTTATTCTATTTTTCATACACTATGCGCATTAATATAACTCCTAACTCAAATTTTATACCAATTAATTCCCTCAAATCATTATCCCCTTAAAAATTATAAATCTTACTTTTACCAAATATTTTCGCAGTAAGCAGGTTAAAAAATAAAAACAAAGGACATTGTGTATTTATCTGCAGTTGAAGCCATGAATTTAGAAAATATTCAATGTTAGTAATGCATAAATATATTAACAATATTTTAATAAATAATATTAAGTGGTTTCAATGTTTTCAGACGATTTAAATGAAATATTTGAATTAGAGGCCAATGCAAGGGCGAAAAGAAACGATTTAATAAACAGAATCAGGAAAAAGCTTGACGGGTTCAGGAGCAAATTCAGGATCATCAATGAGATTAAAATAAACCTGTTTGAAGACGATAAAGGTAAATTTATAAAACTAAGTTTTTTTACAGGCCGTGGATTTTCAATTAACAACCAGTTCATGGAAGAACTCACAGAAATCATGGAAACAGGCCAATACAACCAGATATTCATTGATACTGACAAGCTGGAAATAGATTTTTTCTACAAATAATTTTTTTTATAATTTCGGCTATTTTTAAGTTTTAAGAGATAATACTGGACAAATTATACTGTTTTTTTAAGCTGCTTTTATTTCTAAATGAAAATTTTTTATTCTAGATTAATTCTTTTAACTATTCATGTCATATAAGATATGAAGCTTTATTAATAACATAAATCAACTGATTATTTAAAGAATGATATAGTTACAATACATTCCACCCAAAACTAACTCATAAAGGTGCTAAAATGGTATCCAATGACGAAATTTCACAAAAATTAAGAAGTAAAAGAGAAGGAACACCCTTAAATAGTTATTTAGTCTGTAACAAGTGTGGAGGATATTATGAATTACAACCTGGAGAGTCATGGAAAGATTTTGACACTGAATGTGAATGTGGTGGACAGTTAGTACAAAGCACTACTGATTCTTTAGTTTCATATGATGAATACAAGGATTATGGAACAGCAATAGTGGTATCATATATTCTATTAATTTTTGGTGGGATACCCGGGTTAATATGTGGGCTTTATCTTATTACAAGAGATAATGAAAGGGCTAGGTTCCATGGAAAAATACTAATAATAATTGGCCTCGTTATTGGAATCATATCTATTGTTTATGCCATTGGAGCACTTATCCTTTATAAGTCCTATTTCCAGCAGCCTACCGTTAACCAGTATCAAGATATCTCCAGTGTCCGATCAAATATTCGTAGCACTCGATTAGTTCTGACGTGCTTTGGAATTTAAAAAATCATATCCAATGAATTAAATCTTTTCAATATATATCACCTAAATCAAATCTAAAAGGTGCTAAAATGGTCTCAAACAACGAAATCTCCCAAAGACTGAGGAATAAAAGAGAAGGGAAATCTTTAAATGGATATTTAGTCTGCAATAAATGTGGAGGATATTACGAACTACAGCTTGGAGAGCCATGGAAGGATTTTGATACAGAATGCCAGTGTGGAGGGCAGTTAGTACAAAGTGTTAGTGATTCATTAATGCCATACATATCTGAAGATGAATATGAACGCAAGATGTACAGTACCGAAATAGTAATAGCTTACCTTATGATTGTTGTTTTTTGTCCAGCAGCAATCGTACTGGGCATTTATCTTATAACAAGGGACAATAAAACGGCTAAATCCAATGGGAAAATAGTACTTCTCATTTCTTGTGTACTCTTCTTCATAGTTTTCGGTATTTCAGGGCTTCTCATTTACAACACATATTTCAATCAGCCTACTGTTAATCAGTATCAGGATATCTCCAGTGTTCGGGCAAATGTTCATAGCACTCGATTAGTTCTGACCTGCTTTGGAATTTAAAAATCATATTCAATGAATTAAATCTTTTCAACATATATCACCTAAATCAAACTAGATAAGTGCTAAAATGGTCTCTAACGAAGAAATCTCACAAAGATTGAAAAACAAAAGAGAAGGTGGATCCTTATACGGTTATTTAGTCTGTAATAAATGTGGGGGATGCTATGAATTACAGCAGGGTGAATTACCAGAGCATTTTAATCTGGATTGCGAATGTGGCGGGCAATTGGTACAAAGTGCTACAGATTCTTTATCTCCATCAGGAGAAGAATATGTATTGGATGAGGAATATGAGGAGAAATATAACACTCTTATAGCAATAGCTTATGTTTTTCTTGTCCTTTTCATGCCAATAGCATTTGTAATATCGCTATATCTCATTACAAGGGACCATAAATGGGCTAAGCATGATGGAAAAATAATATTTGCAATATCTTTAGTGATCATATTTCTTTATGTGATTATAGTGGCATTTTTAATTCATTTAAAGTATTTTAGTCATTGACTCTTTCTTTGGGGTTTGAAAAATCGATCCAAATCCACTTTCAAACTCTT
>JAEYQZ010000278.1 GCA_023409695.1 Methanobacteriota archaeon
TAACCTGGCTTTGATTTAGAAGTATTGTCTCTTGCATAAGTACACCTCTTATAATTATGTACTCTTTTGTTGTTATAACTTCTTAAATTTAGCGATTTGTGTAGAAAATATCGTGTTTTGTGAACTAAATGTATAAAACGCATAATTTTGGATTTATAAATAAAAACTCAAATATGCGTGGTAACACAGTGTTCCTCGTGTTTAGTTGGTTTTCTTGGTATCAGTAACGAGCAAATTAACCCTATAATCAGCATTAAAGTCACTACATTAAATGCATCTCTCATGGCATTTGCTTTTTGATGATCTCCAGTTATTCCTGTTCCTCTTATAATTGGCATATTTACCGCATTTACTTTCTCAAACCATCCATGGCTATTATTTCCATATGAACTGCTTACAGGTAAATCGTACATAGATCCGCCTCCTAAAGCACCAAAACTTCCAAGTATTAATATTACTCCAAGGACAGCTGTTCCAAGCGAAGAACCAAGGTTAATTCCAGTATTCAGGATTCCTGATGCGTCTGGCTGTTGATCCTGTCGGGCAGTTGCAAATATAATATTTGCTGAGTGAGGGAAGACAATTCCCATTCCAATTCCAAGGAACAGTATGCCGGGGATCATATCAATAACTGTTGTAGATGGGCTGAAAATAAGGCTTAAGTATATACTTCCAGCTAAAGATGCTAAAAATCCAATGGAGAGTATATAACGCGGCTGCATTCTTGTTGAAACCTTACCTGCTGTAAATGACATCGTAAAAATGCCTATACTCATCGGTATCAGGGTTAAACCGGTTAAAAGTGGATTGGCACCTATGACTCCCTGTAAAAATACTGGAATGATAAACACTACTCCTCCAATGGTAAAATTCATTATCAGCCGGGTTATATTCCCTAAAGTAAAAGATCGATTTTTAAAAAGTGTAATGTCGAGTAAAGGCATCTTATTCAATTTTATTCTTCTCATCTGGGTTAAATAGAATATAATCAGGAGAACTATTCCTATTACAATGAAATAAATGGCAGTATTCCATGTTGAAGGGTTGTTAAGTAACAGTACGCCTACAACCAGTAGGAATATGCCCAGTGAAGAATTTATCGCCCCTAAAATATCTATCTGGCGCCATTTTATAACTGGGGGGAATACATCAATTTCTTTTGAAAACAGGAGTATTGCAATAATGATAACTAACTCAAGTGCAAAAGCGTAACGCCAGGAATAGTAAGTGGTTAAAAATCCGCCTATAATTGGTCCAATAGTCCCAGCTCCTGAAGCCATAGAACTGATTATTCCAAGTGCAAAAGCTCTTTTTTCTCCTCCATAGGTCCCGGAGATTATGGAAGTTGTGGCAGGCATCATCAGGGCGGCCCCTACTCCTTCAAGTATGGACCAACCTAGTAGAAGCATGGCGCTGTTTATACTTAAAGCAGCGACTATAGTGCCCACTCCATAAATGGATGCCCCCATAAGGAATGTTTTTCTCCTTCCAAAAACATCCTGCAGTTTACCTCCAAAAAGCATTAATGAAGCCATAACCAGGGAATAAATTGCAATTATGGCTTGAATAGTCTGAATAGTAGTACTTAAATCTCTTATTAAAGTATAGATTGCCACATTCAAAAATGTTTTATCTATAACTATGGTAAAAACAGATAAAGTAACAATGATAAGTGTCAACCATCCATTTTTTGATTTTTCAGCCACTATAAATGTCCTCCACGGATTTAAGTAATAATTGAGGTTAAAATATTAAACAACTCAAATAACATATCTTCATAGTCCATACTATTTTTGTTTTTCATTTGATTAATTTTTATATATTAAAAAAGGAAATGTGTATCTAAATAGGTCTAAACAGATATATTAGGCTTTTTAGATTAGTTAAAAAATTATGCTGGTTAAAATGATGTTAATATGAAAAAATAATAGTGTAAATAACGTATTTATAAATTTAAATATTATTAAAGCGCAAACTATTTCTTTAAATAAATTTAAATTTGTTTTAAAATAAATCAATATTTAACTGAATTTTCAAGTCAGAACATAGACTTATATTTAAAGTGTATTTAAATGAATTACAATCTAAATAAGCGTTTTTGGGAAGTGGATTCCCTGCGTGGGCTTGCCATAGTAATGATGGTAGTGTTCCATTTCATATTTGACCTTAATTATTTTGGAATTTACAGTTTGGATATACATTCTGGATTTTTGTGGTGGTTTGCACGTATAACTGCATCTATGTTTATTTTCTTAGTTGGAGTGTCATTAAGTCTCAGTTATGCGAGAACAACCATTTTAAATAGAAATATAAATGAAAAAAAACTCTTTTTGAAGTATTTAAAAAGAGGACTTAAAATATTCGCCTACGGGCTTCTAATTACCGCAGCTACCTATATTTTTATTGGAGACGGATTCATCGTATTTGGAATTCTCCATTTTATAGGAATAGCTATCATTCTGGAATATGTTTTTATAAAGCATAAATACACTAACCTGTTTTTAGGATTAGCATTTATTGGAGCAGGGATTTTTCTAATGAGTTTTAGATTTGATTTTTATGGCCTTTTATGGCTAGGTTTCATCCCAAATAACTTTTATACCGTGGATTATTTCCCACTGCTCCCCTGGTTGGGGATAGTTTCCTTTGGAATATTTCTTGGAAATACTCTCTATGAAAAATATGTAAGGCAGTTTAAACTGCCTGATTTGTCCAGTAATTTGATTGTGAAAATATCAAGCTTTTTAGGGAAGCATGCTCTGTTTATTTATCTAATTCACCAGCCGATAATAATTGTGCTGCTATTTCTCCTTGGTTTTATAGATCTCAGTTATTTTTTCCATTTTAGTTAATGATGGCCTCTAAATAATTTAGAGACTTGTGATATAGATTTTATGTCAGTATAACTCTTAGAATAATTATGTTTTAGCTGTTGCAGGACTGCTGATTGGGACAGATAATTTTTTATAGCTGTTTAATGTTATTTTGCCGATATATTTTTTGGAGGGAATCCTTGGTAATGTACTGGCATATATTTTATGGCCTCTAAATATGATATTGTCTGGTTTTCCCCTGTATCTTTTAATTAGCGTTCCTCCATCGTAAGATGCCCATATATTGACTTCAGTTGAATTGTGAATATTTTGAACATCATATGTGATTATATTACGCCTGTTAACTCCATATCTATCTGTACCTGCTAGATGTATCGCAGATGATACTGGGTTGGACTTTTTAGAGACAGTACCCTGTCTGTAATAGATAGGGTTGTTAGGTACAACTACGTATTCTCTATCTTTCATTTTAAAGAGTTTAGTTTTGGAGCGCCCATAATTGTAGGTGACCAGACCAACGTTGCCTGAAGGGTCCTTAATAAGGAAATGTCCGAGCCCTTCTTTTCTTAGCAGTGCATAAGCGCTGTTTATATCGGATTTTTTTATATGTCCTCTTACTGAAGCTCGTCCAGCAATACTTTCCAACTTTTTAGTTATCCAGACGATGTCTGGACCACCAGTTGAAACTATCCAACCATTTTTGGTTATAATAGTGTGAAAAAAGTATCCATTAGTTATTTTATATTCTTTAACTGCCTGTTTTCCATACCATTTTGTCTTTATGATATGGAGATTTGCGGCGTATGTGGAGTCTCTCCTGTAGGAAAACACGTCCACTCCTTTTTTAACATGGATTAAAACAGAACAACACCCACTACTTGTTTTGACAGTTTTGGAAGCTTTTTTAATCCCTGTGGAATTAACACTGTTAAAATTAGTTTCATTTGTTAAATTATTGTTGATGTGGATTGTAGGGTTATCTTTCAAATTAAATGGAGTATTATCGCCTGCAGCGGCAGCAGTTCCAATTAAAAATAAAAAGGATGCAAATAGAACAGTTACAAGAATTATTTCTTGCAATTTCAAAATTTTATTTACCCCCACGTAATTTTTAATAATTATTGTATGTATTATATTAAAACTTTGTAATAAAATAATCTATTTTTATATGGGAGATTTAAGGCTCTTGTTACATTAAATATAATCTTTTATCCATTATATTGGTAGTATATATTCTTTTAGAAATTAATAATGTATAAAATATGTAAAAATGAAGTTAATCATTAAATAATGTGATTTTAATCTTTATATGCTAAAAAATTGATATTTAATCTGCTTATCATATTGTGAGCTTAAGTTAGATTATCTAAAAATAACAAATTCTTCTAATGAATGGATTTTATGGAAATTTCATATATTTTATACTCATTTTTAAAATTAAATTCGAAAGGCATTAACTTTAATTCAATGATTTAAATTTTTATATCAGCAATTGATATTTATTATAACTGAGATAACTAAGATAGTATACTTGATTTAAGATAATCATTTTATTATTAAACAGTAAGGTGTGGCCATGAGTCTTTTAGATAAATCCAAGTCAATTAAAAATCATGAAATAACAGCTTTAGAAAATGTAGAAAGCTTTTTAAAAACAATAAAAAAGAAAAATGACAGTATAAACGCTTTTTTAGAAATAAAAGAAGATGAAGCGATCCAGGCAGCGGAAAAAATCGATTCTAAAATTGAAAAAGGCGCTGAAGTGGGAAAACTTGCAGGGCTCGCTGTTGGGATAAAAAGCAACATCAACATTGAAGATTTTAAGATCACAGCAGCTTCAAAAACACTTGAAAACTATATTGGGAGCTACAATGCTACTGTTGTAAACAGAATAAAAGAACAGGACGGTATAATTCTTGGTGTGACCAACATGGACGAGTTTGCAGCGGGAAGCTCCACTGAAACATCCTATTTTGGATACACTGAAAACCCTGCCGCACCTGGAAGAATTCCTGGAGGTTCAAGTGGGGGAAGTGCAGCTGCAGTTGCAGCGGATATGTGTGATCTCTCTTTAGGATCGGATACTGGTGGATCCATAAGAAACCCTGCTTCACACTGTGGAGTTATGGGATTTAAACCAACTTATGGTGTAGTTTCAAGACAGGGATTACTTGACCTTGCAATGAGTCTTGACCAGATAGGGCCTTTTGCTCAGGATGCTGGTGGAATTGCTTTAATGCTTGATACAATTGCAGGGTACGACCCAATTGAATGCACAAGCTTGAAAGATACTCCTGATTTTGAAGGTATAACTGAAAAGTCACAGGATGCCCTCAAAGGAATGAAGGTAGGTGTAGTAAAAGAATTCTTTGATGTTTCTGATGACAAGATAGTCAATATAATTGAAGGAAGGATCGATAAAATGACAGAGGCAGGGGCTGAAGTAGTAGAATTAAGCTTCGACTACATCGATTTATGTCTACCTACCTACTACCTCATAAACTATGTTGAATTTTTCTCTGCAACAAGAAAATATGACGGCCGAAAATATGGTTACAGAATTGAAGATGTATGTGGAGATGAAGTT